>NZ_JAKUFR010000071.1:0-26552 GCF_022663555.1 Bacillus cereus group sp. BfR-BA-01381 | reverse complement strand
GATTTTTTGAGAAAATAGAAGAAAAATAAAGAAAAACGAAGAATATAGGTAAAATATTCATATATATGGTTAAATTTAATATTTCCTTATTTGAAAACGTTTATAATATAATGAGTCGAATACGACATTAAGGCAAATCATGTTTTAATACATATTGCCTTTCCCTAATCTGGGCATACACTCTTTTCTACCTCCGTGTCAGTTGCAAGTATATGCAACTATTTTAAGGGAATAGAGTGTGTGCATTTTTTTGTATATAAAGCTGAAAAGATATTAAAGTTTCACTTTATAATGACAAACAATAAACAAAATGGGATAATAAACAATATGTCCAAGTGGTAAGACCAATATTACAAAAGGGGCGATTGTTATATGCTAAATATAGAACAAATTAAAGAAATCATTCCTCACCGCTATCCATTTTTACTTGTTGATAAAATATTAGAAGTAGATGAAGGAAAAAGAGCAGTTGGAATTAAAAATGTATCCGCAAACGAAGAATTCTTTAACGGGCACTTTCCTGACTATGCAGTTATGCCTGGTGTACTTATTGTAGAAGCATTAGCACAAGTTGGAGCAGTTGCTGTATTAAAGAAAGAAGAAAACCGCGGAAGACTTGCTTTCTTCGCAGGTATCGACAATTGTCGTTTCAAAAAACAAGTACGTCCAGGTGATCAACTTCGTCTAGAAGTAGAAATGACGCGTGTACGTGGTCCAATCGGAAAAGGAAAAGCAATCGCAACAGTAGATGGTGAAGTTGCATGTGAAGCTGAAATTACATTTGCGATTGGTGATAAAAAAGAATAGAGAGTAATAAAAAATCCTTCTGTGAAATGCAGAAGGATTTTTTTAATTCCTCTTTTTTGTTCGAAATATTAAAATGCAGATTAATCAGAATTTTTATTGTAAATGAATGGAAGTTTGTATATAATGACGCTATAAATATCTTGAAATTAAGATAAATGATAGTGCGATGAAAATAGAGATGTTGTTGTCACATTATAGAAGGTGTGGGATAAGACAAAGGTTATTCTGATTCGTTATGATGAATTGTAGAGGAAAGTAATGGAGAAATTTAACGGTAGAAGTAAATGAAAAATTGGCGTAGCATATCGAGCATAAAAGAGAAAAAGGGGAAAATGACGTATTCTGAAAAAGGAGACCATAACATGTTCGGGAGAAAGAAAAGAAAGCCATTAAGACAATTAATTACAAATAAAGAGCCTAAATCACGCATTGCGGAACAATACCGTAATATCCGTACAAATATTGAATTTACATCTGTAGATAACCATATTCGTTCTATCATTGTCACTTCAGCAGATCCAGGTGATGGGAAAACAACGACCATTTCTAATCTAGCAGTTGTTTTTGGGCAACAAGGGAAAAAAGTATTGTTAATTGGAGCTGACTTACGTAAACCGACATTGCAAAATTTATTCGCTGCACATAATCCAAATGGATTAACGAATTTATTATCAGGACAAGCATCATTTGTGCAATGTATTCAAAAAACAGACATAGAGAACGTATATGTTATGTCAGCGGGTCCAATCCCACCAAACCCAGCAGAGCTACTTGGGTATCGTAAAATGGACGAATTACTTCTAGAGGCATATAACATGTTTGATATCGTTCTGATTGATACACCACCTGTATTGGCCGTTACAGATGCACAAATACTCGCTAATAAATGTGATGGAGTTATATTAGTAGCACGCAGTGAAAAAACAGAAAAAGATAAACTAATAAAAGCAAAACAAATATTAGATAAAGCATCCGGAAAACTACTTGGTGTTATATTAAACGATAAAAGAGAAGAACAGGAACAATATGGATATTATTAGAAAATAATGTATGAAATAGTATTTTTTAAAGCTAGTAATTTTTTTGCTAGCTTTTTTGAATTATTTTAAAATTAAGTATCGTATTATACAAAAAACATGATATAATGGAATTTTTGGCAAATTGATGGAATGTGTTGTCATATTTAAGATTATTTTGTAAGATTATATATGTTTTTAAATAACAATCGTACATAGATATTACTAAAATAAAAAAATGTAAGATTATATGTTATAATTTTTGTTATGTGTAAAATTTAGAAAGTTGGAGGAACTTATGGAAGAAACAATTAGTTTGAAAGAGTTATTTCATATTTTAAAAAAACGTTTAGCAATGATCCTCGTAATCGCCTTTGGTGCCGCTCTAGTAAGTGCTATCATTAGCTTCTTCTTTATGACACCAATCTATCAATCTTCGACGCAAATTCTTGTTAATCAGAAGAAGCAAGATGGAACAATGTTCCAAGCTGGTGAGATTCAAACGAATATTCAATTAACGAATACATATAAGGTTATTATTAAAAGTCCAGTAATCTTAGATCAAGTGAATGAAAAATTAAATTTAAATACGACAGCGCAAGCGTTAACAGGAAAGATTAATGTTGCGAATGAAAAAGATTCACAAGTTATTTCTGTTACAGCTGAGGATAAAGATCCAAAGCTAGCTCGTGATATTGCAAATGCAACTGCGGATGTATTTAAAGGTGAAGTTGCAAAAATTATGAACGTGGATAACGTAACAGTACTATCTAAAGCAGAAGTTGCAGAAAATCAATCTCCAATTAAACCACGTCCAATGCTGAATGTAGCAATTGCTTTCGTTGTTGGTTTAATGGCTGCAGTTGGTCTTGCATTCTTACTAGAATATTTAGATAACACAGTGAAAAAAGAAGAAGATGTGGAAAACTTACTTGGTTTACCGGTGTTAGGTATTGTAGCTCGTATGGATGAAGAAACAACGAACGTGAAATCACACGCTCCATCATCAAGAAAAGTGAGGGGACAAACAATTGGCTCTTAATTTATTTAAAAAGAAAAAAAATCATCGTCAACGTCGTCAATTAATTGCTCATCAACAACCGAAATCACCAATTTCAGAACAGTATCGTAATATTCGAACGAATGTCGAATTTGCAGCTGTTGATACGAATTTACATTCATTAATGGTAACGTCTGCGAACCCGAGTGAAGGGAAAACAACGACGACAGCGAATATGGCAGTAGTGTTTGCGCAACAAGGAAAGAAAGTATTATTAATTGATGCAGATATGCGTAAACCAGCAATGCATCAAATGTTTCAAGTAGATAATATTTTCGGATTGACGAACGTACTAACGCATAGTGAACGCTTGGAGAAATGTGTACAAACGACATCAGTTGATAATTTGCACTTTTTAGCTTGTGGTCCAATCCCGCCCAATCCTGCAGAATTATTAGGGTCAAAATCAATGCAAGAACTACTTGCACAAGCATATAGCCTTTATGATTTAGTTATCTTTGACTTACCACCAATTTTAGCTGTAACTGATGCACAAATTATGGCGAATGTATGTGATGCGTCTATTCTTGTTGTTCGTAGTGAATCGACAGAAAAAGAAACAGCTGTAAAGGCAAAAGGATTATTGGAGTCGGCTAAAGGTAAGTTGTTAGGTGTTGTTCTGAATGATCGTGAACGTGAACAAGGCTTATATTATTACTATGGTACAAACTAATTTCAAAGTGAGATATGTTTTTATCATATCTCCTTTTTCCTCTTGAATATGAGATGTCTCATATTCAAGAGGAAAAAGATTACTATGAGAGAGGGAGGATGACATAAATGATTGATTTACATTGTCACATTTTACCTGGTATCGATGACGGTGCACAGACAGAAACAGATAGTTTAGTAATGGCACAACAAGCTGTGTCAGAAGGAATACATACAATTGTCGCAACACCACACCATCAAAATGGAAAATATATAAATGAACGTACCTCAATTATTCATCAAGTAAAACAACTAAATGATGCACTACAACAACATAATATTCCACTTACCATTTTACCAGGACAAGAAGTCAGGTTATACGGTGATTTACTAGAAGACTATGAAGCGAGTAAAATCGTTACTTTAAATGAAACAAACAAATACATATTCATTGAATTTCCATCTAATCATGTACCTCGATATGCAGAACAACTATTTTATGAACTACGTGTAAAAGGAATGATCCCAATTATCGTTCATCCCGAACGTAATGCCGAGTTAATCGAGCGGCCAGATAAGTTATATAACCTCGTCAATAAAGGTGTATTAACACAAGTGACGGCAGGGAGTTTACTAGGTAAATTCGGTAAAAAAATTAAAAAGTTTTCAATGCAGCTTGTGGAACATAATTTAACCCATATGGTTGCATCAGATGCGCATAACACAACTTCAAGAGGATTTTATCTAGCAGAAAGCTACGAGTTAATTGAAAAGGAATTTGGAATGAATGTTATGAGCGACTTAAAAGAAAATCCGTATTTAATCATTAGTGGGAAAGCAATTTATAAGGAAGATCCAGAACAAATCCGTCGTAAGAAATTATTCGGTATCTTTTAAATAAAGAACTGGTGATGTCTCCTAACCGTTATCAACGGAGGCACTCGGTCGTGCTGTGGGTAGAAATTACATTTCAACCTACCTTAGACGCTTGTCGTCGGGAGTATGGCGTGAGGGTGGGTTGGATGCCCATAATTTATTTCTAATAGAAACTCTACCTATGGAGTTATAAATATGACTCTATAGGTAGAGTTTTTGTTATTGTTACATATAAATAAAAGGATATAGGAGGGATACAATTGAAAAAAGTAAGGAAAGCGATTATTCCAGCAGCCGGTCTTGGAACAAGATTTTTACCAGCGACGAAAGCAATGCCGAAAGAAATGTTGCCAATCGTTGATAAACCGACAATTCAATACATAATAGAAGAAGCGATAGAATCAGGAATTGAAGATATTATTATTGTTACAGGAAAAGGAAAACGTGCGATTGAAGATCATTTTGATCATTCCTTTGAATTAGAACAAAACCTTTTAGAAAAAGGAAAATATGAAATGCTTGAAAAGGTACAAGCTTCTTCAAGAATTAACATTCATTACATAAGACAAAAGGAACCAAAAGGTTTAGGACATGCAGTATGGTGTGCACGTAAGTTTATTGGAAATGAACCATTTGCGGTATTACTGGGTGATGATATTGTACAAGCTGAAACACCATGTTTATGTCAATTAATGGATCAATATGAAGGTACACAGTCGTCAGTTATCGGTGTACAAACAGTGCCAGAAAACGAAACACATCGATACGGTATTATCGATCCAGTTGAACAAAATGACCGTCGTTATCAAGTGCGCCAATTTGTGGAGAAACCAGCTCAAGGGACAGCACCATCTAATTTAGCAATTATGGGTCGTTACGTATTAACACCAGAAATCTTTATGTTTCTTGAGAATCAACAAACAGGTGCGGGTGGAGAGATTCAGTTAACAGATGCAATTCAACGTTTAAATGAAATTCAACGTGTATTTGCTTACGACTTTGAAGGAACTCGTTACGATGTTGGGGAGAAGTTTGGTTTTATTAAGACTACGATTGAAATGGCATTACAACATGAAGAGTTAAAAGAGGAATTAATAAGATATATGAGTGGATTAGTATATAAAGAAACAATTGAATAATTATAAGGGAGAGGGAATATGAAGACTGGTGAAAATGTAGCGAGGGAGTATCAAATTAAATCAGGGGTTCAAAGTGTCCGGGTAGAAAACAATCGCCCTAAAATATACTTGGGAAGTAAATACTTTTTAGATGTTACATTTGCTTTAATGGGATTAATTATATTGTGGCCTGTAATATTAATATTTAGCTTACTTATTGTTTTAGAATCTTCAGGTTCCCCTTTTTATCTGCAAGAAAGATTGGGGCTTAATGGGAAGAGATTTAAAGTGATAAAACTACGTTCGATGAGGAATGATGCAGAGAAAAATGGAGCAAAATGGGCAGAAAAGAATGACCCACGTGTTACAAGAATAGGATTATTCATTCGTAAAACAAGAATCGACGAGTTACCGCAATTATTTAATATTTTAAAAGGCGAGATGTCTCTTGTAGGACCAAGACCAGAAAGACCTGTTTTTACAGAAAAATTCGAAAAAGAAATACCTGGATTTAAAGAAAGGTTAAAAGTAAAGCCTGGATTGACAGGGTGGGCACAAGTAAATGGTGGATACGAAATTACACCGAGAGAAAAATTGCTTCTAGATATATATTATATTAATAATTCTAGCTTATTATTGGATTTGAAAATTATATTAAAAACTATAAAAGTAGTATGCACAGGTGATGGTGCTAGATAATATACCTTAGAAATTTAGGATGGTATTAGGATGAACTTACGATTAATTATTAAAAACGCTTCATTTTTATTTGTAGGGAATGTAATGGTACGTATGTTAACTGCTATCTCAGCAATTGTAATAGCTAGATATCTTGGTGCAGAACAATATGGCATTTTAAGTATCGCCTTAGTATTCTCTACTTTTGCAAGTTCGATGACAGATTTAGGTTTAACTCACACTTTTATTAGAGAAGGAACTAAAGTCGAAAAAGATATATCTAAACTGCTGAATAGTTACTTAATAATAAGGTTATTTATTTGTATACTGTCTTCTATTATTGTTTATGTTTTAGTGAATTTTATGTATAGCCAAAGAGAAATGAAAGATGTAATTTTTTTAATGGTAATTCCCACAATATTTGGTGCCGCATTGCAAAATATAGGAGCTGTATACTATCAAACAGTTGAAAAAATGAAATATACAGCAATCATAAGAACTATAGCAGGTTTTATTTCCGTAATAGGTCTTCTTATAGGTGTTTATTGTGAATATAGTATCAAAATGGTCGCTTTAACTTATGGATTATGTAGTATTTTAGGAGGTATTATCAGTCTTTCTTTTGTCATTAATAAAATAAAAATTCGCAAGGGATTAGATAACTCCATTTTAAATGGGTTAGGTGCTTTTACATTAGTGGCTTTTTTAACAATATTGATGCCTTTAGTAGGACCAATTATTTTAGAAAAAGTATCTAATTTGAAGGAAGTTGGATATTTTAATGCTGCATTACGTATTCCATCGGTTCTGTATCAAATTCCAGGTATTGTAGCAGCAGCTTTTTATCCAGTATTGTTTAAGCTTATTGATAAAAAAGAATTTAAAAAACATCAAGAGGTAATAGGTATAGAAATTAAGTTAATGACTTTATTAGCTGCTATTATGATTCTTCCCATATTACTATTTCCAAGAGAAATTACAGTTTTTCTGTTAGGAAAACAATGGATTGGGATTTCGGAAACAATGTATATATTATCTATTATTGTTTTTATTCAATCAATTAATTTTCCTCTAGCTGATAGTTTAACAACTCGGGGTTTACAGAAATATAGATCTATTTTATTAATAATTAGTTTTGGGGTAAGTATTTTTGCATACTCCTACTTAGGGAGGGAATATGGTAGTTTAGGGGCCGGAATAGCAGCTGTTTTAACAGAGCTAGTACTATTAATAGGTTTAATAATCACTAATAAACAAGGCGTATTGACCGTCTTTAAAGGAAGTTTTAAAAGTGCGTTAATTTTAAGTTTTTTATGTATTATAAATAAGATATTTCTAGATGATATTAATATATTTATTTCATTATCGATTAGTTACTTTATTTTTCTGATCATTCTTTTATCAGAAAGGGATATAATCAAAAAAATCATTCAAAAAAGAATTTTATGATGTAGAGGAGGATATAAATGCATGTTCCTGAAATATCGATAATAATTCCTACCTATAATGTTGAAAAATATATAGAAAAAGCATTAAATTCAGTATTAAATCAGAGTTTCAATCTATTAGAGATTATAGTGATTGATGATGGATCGCAGGATAAAACAGTAAGTATAGTTCAATCTCTTAAAGATAAACGGATTAAATTATATAAAAATGAATCTAATAAAGGGCCTGCTTATTCTAGGAATTTTGGGATTTCCAAAGCAACGGGGCATTGGATAGCCTTTTTAGATGGAGATGATTGGTGGGATAAAGAAAGGATCAAAGAACTACTTAATTTTGCTAGAGGTAACGATGCGGATATGGTATTTGATGATATTTTCTTTATATATGATGGACATGAACATCCCTATTCGTCACAAGCCCAAAATTATAATGAACGGATGCAATCTATATCAAATATTACCCCGGAATTATTAGTAGAACTAGATTTGGGGATGCAGCCAATGATAAAAAGAGAGTTATTAGAAGGAAGGAAAATAAAATTTGATGAGAAATTAACTTTTGGTGAAGATTATGTATTTTATTTGGATGTGTTGTGCGAATCTAATAAATGTTATTTTTACAACAAACCATTATATTTTTATAGACAAAGAGAAAACTCGCTTACAAAACAAAAGTCAAAAAGAAGTGAACAATTATTACAAGCGAATAGGAAATTGTTACAGTGTAAAAAGTTTCAATCAAATAAGCAATTATTATATCAATTACAGAAAAGAGAAGAGAGACTTTCTGATTTAAATATATATTATAGTTTTATAGAAAAAATAGAAGAAAAAGATATTCTGGGTATGGCCAAAGGTATATGCCTAAATCCGAAAATACTGTTTATATTGATGAGGCGTTTGCCAAATATTTTGAAATATAGATTAGGAAAAATCATTAGAGGTAGAGGTTAAATTATGAAACGGAAAGAACTTGAAATTGAAGGGGAAAACGATACAAAAACTTATGTTTATAACTCCATTTTTATAATATTGGTCTCGCTATTTATTTTATATGTACCGGTAATAAATAATATGCAATCCTTAGTAAAGGCACCGTATAATTACTATGCCAATTTTTTGCTTATATTTATTCTTGGAGCATATAAGTTCTATAGTTATAAAAAAGTGACCTTTACAAAAGAATATTTACAATCAATGGGTTGCCTATATGTATTGGCATTATATTGTTCAGTTTCAAGTTTTTGGAGTGATATCCAATTTGAAACTTTATGGAGGGCACTTATAATTTTTGGTCCTATATTTACAATAGCTTATATTATTAATATAGATCAGACCATTGAAAAAACGTTAATTACCAGTTATAGAATACAGATGCTAGTAGGATGTTTTTTATCGATTGTAATGATATTTATTAAGACGTTTGGTTCAACAGTGTGGTTTAATGATGAATATTCTTTTAACTATATAAATTTCGTTGGTGTTAAAATAGAGCAAGCGATTTACTATTCAGGATCGACAGCAAGGTTTTCATCTATTACGGGAAATCCTAATATTTTATCGTATATACTATTAATTTCATTAGCAGTTACCCTGCTTTTATTTCTTAGACAATCAATAAAAGTATCGTTTTTTATAGTAGTATTCTTAATTCAATTTTACGCGCTAATTTTAACGTATTCAAGGACAGGAATACTCGCGTTTGGTATCTTCTTATTTCTTCTCTTTTGGTTAAATAATAGTAAAGGGATGAATGGATTAAGAAGGGTTATTTGGAAATTTATGAGGATATCCTTAATTATAGCTGTTTTTGTAGGGATAATAGCAGCTTTAGTATTGAATGGAAGTAATCAAAGATTTAGCCTAGATTTAGCGGGTAGGGGAAAAGCGTGGGATTTACTTATTGAGGTTATTTCAAATAATTTCTTTTTTGGTATAGGATTTAATTCTAGTCAAGAGCTTTTAAGAGGAATGAACGTTGGGGTTAATCATGCCCATAGTTTATATTTGGGTATTACTGCCGAAATAGGAATTATTGGATTAGGTATATTTTTATTTTTTATATGCTATACACTTTGGATGCTAATTCAAAAATTTCAGAAACATAAAAATAATTTGAAGGATAAAGATCAATGGCTCATGTATTCCGGAAATATCGCATTAGTAATAGCGATATTAATTCACCAGATTACAGAGTTTTCTTTGTTAAGAAATAATTATTTGAATTTTTTATGGTTTTTCTTTATATTTGCTACTTTAAAATTAGGAAGTTATTTAACTGATAGAGAGAAGGGGAGAGATTCTGTTGCCAAAGGTTCTAGTAATAGGGGCTAAAGTAAAAGACTTAGAAGAACAGATGTCTGGTCCCCAAGTGGTTTTTAATAATATTGTAAAGGATATTGATACCGAAAAGGTATTAGTTATAGGAAATAAGGATCTAAGGGATGGGATTAAAAAAATATTTCATAGGGAAATAAAAACTTTGCACATCTTTGGTTTTACACGTTCAAACGCATTGTTAATTATAATAGGAAAAATATTAAGAAAGAATATTTTCTATACTGCAAATGGTTTAGCGTCAAGAGAAAACTTACACTTTGCTAATAGTAAACAGACGTATCGGATTGTAGAGTTTATCACTTTAAAACTTGCGGATAAAATTATATGTGTGTCAGAAGGACTCAAAGAAATGGTTTTGATGGATTATAAAATACCTAAAAGGAAATTGAAAGTTATTCCAAATGGTGTTTCGAAAGATATATTGAATAGAAAACCAAAGTATAATTATTTCGAGAAAATTTTATCTGTTAATCCTAATAAAAAAGTTATATTTACTGCTTGTGGAACTTTTAAATATAAAGGAATTGTGCAATTAGTTGAGGTTATAAATAATATACAAAGAAATGATTTTATACTTGTAATCGCTGGTCCTGCAGGAAATGTCCACGAAAAGGTAATGAATATGATAGATTCTCAAAAGATAATATATGTAGGAAATTTAAATCAAGAAGATTTGATAAGTGCTTATTATTATTCGGATTTTTATATACAAAACAGCGTATATGAAACCTTCGGATTAGCACCTCTAGAGGCTTTAGCTATGGGCACACCGGCTATAGTTAGTAAAGATGTTCAAATGAATTATTTGCTGAAAAACACTGAAATGGAAAATTTTATTGTGAATACAAATGAGGAATTATCCCAAAAAATTAATAGTTTATTAGATAATCCTCAAGTTTGCGAGGATTTAAAACCTATTTGTGTGTCAATTGCTCAAAATAGTACTTGGCAAGTTGTACGTCAGCAATATAAAAGTTTATGGGAAATCTCTAATGAAGCATAAAAGGGAATGGTGAGATTTGGAATGCACGAAACTAATTAATATAATTGTTCCGACTTTAGGTAATAGGGTTGAATATATTAGTAGACTATTTGATAGCTTAGAAAAACAAACTTATAAGAATATAAAAGTAATTACTGTATCTCAAGGAAATCATATAGAAATTGGAGAGCTATTATCTAATTACAAATTTGAATATGAGCATGTAAAATTAAAGAAAAAAGGTTTATCTTATGCAAGAAATAAGGGATTAGAGTACGTAGAGAATGGAATTGTTACTTTTTCTGATGATGATTGTTGGTATCCGAGTTCTGCTTTTGAGAGGGTAGTAAATCTTTCTTATACAAAAATATCAGATTTAGTTTGTTTTCAAATATATGATCCTCAAGCAAAAGAATATTTTAAAGTATATGATAAACATGAAGTAGCATTTTTAAAGAAACGTGCCACTATGAAGATTTCCTCGATAGAAATTTTTATAGATTTAGAAAAAGTTGATAAAGCAGATCTTATTTTTGATGAGCAATTTGGATTGGGGGCTAAGTATCCATCAGGAGAAGAAAATTTATTAATATCCGAATTAGTGAAAAAAGGATATACAATTTCTTATAAACCCGAAATTATAGTTTACCATAGGAAAAGTAAATTAACTGGAAAAAATACGATTTCTACAAAGGAATTTGCAAGTAAAGGTCCACTATTCCGGCGAATGTTTAATCTTCCAATAGCGGTTGTAATTTTAAGTATGTTTTTTATAAAGAAGTTTAAAAGAATAGAAAAACCTTTTGCATCATATTTTCAGGCTTTAAGAGAAGCAATGTTGTATATAAAATAGTGTGTTGGAGTGAGAAAGCCTTG
Organism: Bacillus cereus group sp. BfR-BA-01381; assembly: GCF_022663555.1. NCBI lineage: Bacteria > Bacillati > Bacillota > Bacilli > Caryophanales > Bacillaceae > Bacillus > Bacillus cereus group sp. BfR-BA-01381. The sequence goes on along the minus strand of NZ_JAKUFR010000071.1, from coordinate 14,700 downwards.
ATGAAAAATTTGTTGGTAGAATGGACTAAAGAAGAATTTAATTCGCACTTGAATATTTCTTGTAATGAAACAATTTTAGTTCCTATTAATAGCCATTTCTATAAAACATTTAAGTATGGAGAGAAATTTGAAGAGAAAGTCAAACCAGATTCACAGTATATTCAACTGGATTTTAATAATAAGAAAATCCGTATTAAAAGTAGTTGGTATGGTGAGTTTCCTTTGTTTTTTTATGTTAATGGTAAAAAAAATATTTTCTTAATGGATTCTAACCTAGAAAATGTATTGAAAAAGCTAAAGGCTATGGGTGAAAAAATAGAAATTGATAATGTTGGTTTTTATCAATCAGCTATTTTAGACAATCCATTAAGACGTAGGACCTTATTTAAAGATATCTACAAGATTATAGCTGGTGAGGAAATCAGTATAGACTTGAATAGCGGAAAGATAAAGCGCGAGAATGTATGGGTTTTACCATTTAATCAGGATGGCTATGAAAAAAGTGAAGAAGAGTACTTAGAACAGGCTAAAAAAATTTTAAAAACCCTGTTAGCTCCATATAAAAAAACATTGAATAATCAAGATGTTTTGGTTCCTTTAAGTGGAGGACTAGATTCTAGGCTCTTAGCATGCTTGGCCCAATGTGAACAATTGGAATTTAGAAGTTTGGTATTTGGACCGAAGCATTCTAATGAAGTTACTATAGCAAAAGAGGTATCTAAAAAATTAGATATTGCGTTAGAGTATAAGGAGTTGAAAAATTCTTACTATCTAGATTATGGAGAAGATGTGGTTAAATATACAGGTGGTTTAAGTAGCGCTATGCATTGTCATCTTTATTCTATTTTAAGGGCTAACAACCTAAAACCTAACTATCTAATCCATGGATTTATGGGAGATGTGTATGCTGGAGATAGTCAACCGATATTTGCAAATGATTATTCTATAACTAAAGAGAAAGCTTTGCAAATGTTTATGAGTAAAGTGAAAAAACATACGTTATGGGGTTCTATGGATAATATAGAAAAAGAGGAGTTCGAAGGAGATTTAAATGAAATTATGGATGACTGTTGTGAAGTGAATTTACCTTGTCATTTCGATGAATATGTTCATAACGTAGATAGGCAATTTTCATTAATTTCAAATGTTTTTTCTCCTATTGAGCAGGAAACAACTATTATTAGGCCGTTTGCCTCTAAGGAGTATTGTCTATTTTTTAATACCCTTCCATATGAATTAAGAAAAGATAGATATTTATATACTAAGGCAGCTGAAGAATTATTTGCAGAGGCATTTTCTATTCCGACTCAAAAAGTTCCTTTAAAATATCAAAAAATCAGTAAATACTATCCTAATATTAGAAAGATTTTTTTAGGAATGTTTGTGTTGAGTTATATTTCCACCAAAGGAAAAATGAAAATTGGGAAATCAATGGTCTATGAAAACCACCATGAATTATTAGATTATGAATTAAGGGCATTGTTAGAATCATCAATCGAATATGCAAATGGATTATTTGGAAAAGATTTTTCAATATATGGTAAGCTTTCAACTTTAAGATTTAAAGAGACTAAAGTACCTTTTCGACTAATTAATCTTTATTGGCTAAATGAATATATTGATTCAGTCTAAGGGGGAAAGATAAAAATGAGTGAAATAAATAATATAACTTTTAAAGAAGAAGCAATGATATCAGTAATAATACCATCATATAATGCGGGTTCCTTTATTAAAGATACACTTCAATCAGTTCAATCCCAAACCTACACAAATTGGGAAATTATTATTGTAGATGATGTATCAACAGATAATACTTGTGAATTAATAAAGGCAGAAATTAAGAAAGATGACCGTATTCGCCTGATAGAATTACAAGAAAATGGCGGTGCGGCCATAGCAAGGAACACAGGCATTAATAATGCAAAAGGGAGGTATATAGCTTTTTTAGATAGCGATGATCTATGGCTACCAGAAAAACTAGAAAAACAATTGGCTTTTATGCAGAATAATGATGTAGCTTTTTCATTTACGAGTTATCAAATTATGAATCAAGACGGTATTCTTACTGATAAAGTTGTACATGTGCCCGAAAAAATTAATTATAATGGGTTATTAAAAAATACAATAATCGGCTGTTTAACGGTTATGTTGGATATCGAAAAGTTAGGGAAAGTGCAAATGCCTAACATTAGGACTCGTCAAGATACTGCAACATGGTTGAAAATCTTAAAACAAGGTCATTGTGCCTATGGTTTGGATGAAGTTTTATCTAAATATAGAAAAGTTGAAAATTCTATATCTAGTAAAAAATTTAAAATGGCTAAAATGAACTGGAAATTATATAGAGAAATTGAGGGGTTAAGTATCCCGAAATCTGCATGGTGTTTTGTAAATTATGCCTTAAATGGAGTTGTAAAACATTTTATTAAATAAGTTTTAAAAGCCCTTTTTTTAGGGCTTTTTTTATTGTTCATAATTGAGGAGGATAAAAATGAATATTGCTATTTTTGGTACAGGTTATGTAGGATTAGTAACGGGGGTTTGTTTATCAGATATTGGGCACCGCGTGACTTGTATTGATATTGATGAAAGTAAAGTTGCCAGAATGAAGGCAGGAATTTCACCAATATATGAACCTGGTTTAGATGACTTAATGAGTAAAAATATTAAAGAAAATAGATTGTTATTTACAACGGATTGTCGCCAAGGAATTGACGAAGCAGATGTCATTTATATAGCAGTGGGTACGCCTCAGCAAACAGATGGTTCAGCTAATTTACAATATATTGAGCAAGTTGCTCTAGATATTGCTAATAATCTAAAAAAAGATTCGATTGTAGTAATTAAAAGTACAGTTCCAGTTGGCACAAATGATCATGTTAAAAATTTAATTCAGCAAAATTTAAAAGCAAATGTAAAAATTAGTATGGTATCGAATCCGGAATTTTTAAGAGAGGGTTCTGCAATTCATGATAGTTTTTATGGAGATCGTATAGTTATTGGGGCTGATGATACCAAAACTGCCGATGTTATGGAAGAAGTGAATAAACCTTTTAATGTTCCTGTTTTTAAAACAACAATTAGAAGTTCAGAAATGATTAAATATGCAGCAAATGCTTTCTTGGCTACAAAAATTAGTTTTATTAATGAAATTGCTAATATTTGTGAAAAGTTAGGTGCGGATGTAGAGCACGTAGCTAATGGTATGGGATTAGATAAAAGAATTGGTACACAATTTTTAAAAGCGGGTATTGGATATGGTGGTTCTTGTTTTCCAAAAGATACACATGCTTTAATACAAATTGCTGGTAATGTAGAGCATGATTTTGATTTGTTAAAATCAGTTATTACAGTAAATAATAATCAGCAGGTATCACTCGTTGAAAAGATAAAAAATGTATTAGGTGATATGGAAGGAAAACAAGTGGCAATGCTTGGTTTAGCTTTTAAACCAAATACTGATGATATGAGAGAAGCAGCATCTATTGTTATTGCAAATGATTTAGTAAAAATAGGTGCAAAGGTCGTAGCTTATGATCCAATTGCTACTGAAAATGCAAAGAAAATATTACCTAATGAGGTTCAATATGCATCTTCTGTTGAAGGAGCAGTTAAAAACGCCGACGTAACAATTATTGTAACTGAGTGGGAGGATATAAAGGAATTCCCTATTGAACAGTATATCAAGTTAATGAAACAACCTATTATTTTTGATGGACGTAATTGCCATGGGTTAGAATACGTGAAGAAATTTAATGTAGACTACTATTCAGTAGGAAGACCAGCTGTAGTTCGTGAAAAAGTTTCTTTATAATTATAAAAATAAATTACGGGGATGAGAATCTGTAAGGATATTTTTTGTGAATTAATAAGTTGTTTTATTAACCTAGCTAATTTAAATTATATAGCTAGGTTAATTTTTATATGCGTATTATAAGGGTATGTAGTAACTGGAGGTTTGGGATTATGGCAGTACTTGTAACAGGCGGGGCAGGATATATTGGTAGTCATACATGCGTAGAATTACTGAATAATGGTTATGAAATTGTTGTAGTAGATAATTTATCAAATAGTTCAGTGGAGTCTATCAACCGAGTAAAAGAGATAACGGGAAAGCAATTTAAGTTTTATAAAGAGGATCTTGTAAATTACGAGGCACTACATAAAATTTTTGAAGAAAATACAATTGAAGCTGTGATTCATTTTGCGGGCCTGAAGGCTGTAGGGGAATCGGTAGAAAAGCCATTAACATATTATCATAACAATATTATTAGTACATTAGTATTATTTGAAGTAATGCAAAAACGTAATGTGAAGAAGATGATTTTTAGTTCATCTGCAACAGTATATGGTATTCCAGAAACATCACCAATTACGGAAGAATTTTCATTAAGTGCAACAAATCCATATGGTCAAACAAAATTAATGATTGAACAGATGATGCGTGATGTAGCATTTGCAGATGAGGAATGGAGTATTGCGTTACTTCGCTATTTCAATCCATTTGGTGCACATAAAAGTGGAAGAATCGGAGAAGATCCAAATGGAATTCCAAATAACTTAATGCCATATGTAACACAAGTGGCAGTAGGTAAGCTAAAAGAATTGAGTGTATTTGGAAACGACTATCCAACGAAAGATGGAACAGGAATCCGTGATTACATACATGTTGTAGATTTAGCAAATGGTCATGTAAAGGCGCTTGAAAAGGTACTTGGCACTACTGGGATAGATGCATACAATCTCGGTACAGGTACTGGTTATAGTGTATTGGAAATGGTTGAATCATTTGAAAAGGTCTCAGGAAAAAAAGTTCCTTATAAAATTACAGAACGTCGTCCTGGTGATGTGGCAATATGTTTTGCGGATGCATCGAAAGCAAAGCGTGAATTAGGCTGGGAGGCAATCCGTGGATTAGAAGAGATGTGTGCAGATTCTTGGAGATGGCAATCAAATAATAAAAATGGTTACCAAAAAATTATTAACTAGAAAGTTTTTGTAAGGGTGGTGGAAATTTCATCCGGTTGTCAAATATAGTTTAGCTTCAAAATTCAATTACATGTATAATGTATTTTGATATCATAATTACTTGATAGTAGTACCTGAAGAAAGAAGGTTAAAACTATGAAAAAGAAAATCCTATTATGGATACTAGGGATTATAGGAGTAATGATTATAGGTGGCGGAGTATACGCCTATAATGTATATTCCAAAGTCTCAAAAACATTAGATGAAGTTCATAAACCATTAAAGCGTGATGAAGGTAATAAACAAGAAGAAAAAATCAATAAATCTGAACCAGTATCAATCTTATTATTAGGAGCAGATGAACGTGGTGAAGATAAAGGGCGTTCAGATTCTTTAATGGTTATCACTTTAAATCCTAAAAATAATTCAATGAAAACAGTAAGTATCCCTCGTGATACATATACAGAAATCGTTGGAAAAGGAAAAAGTGATAAAATTAACCACGCTTATGCATTTGGTGGAGTAGATATGTCTGTCGCAACTGTAGAAAAGTTCTTAAATGTACCTATTAACTATTATATTGAAGTGAATATGGAAGGGTTTAAGGATATTGTCGATGCAGTAGGCGGTGTAGATGTAAATAATGATTTAGAGTTTTCTTTGGAAGGAAAGCACTTCCAAAAAGGGAATATCCACTTAACTGGTGACCAAGCCCTAGCATACACACGTATGCGTAAGGAAGACCCACGGGGCGACTTCGGTCGACAAATGCGTCAACGTCAAGTAATGCAAGCCGTTATTAAGAAGGGTGCAAGCTTCTCTTCTTTATCAAGCTATGGTGATGTGTTAACAGCGATTCAAAAGAATGTGAAGACAAACTTAACACAAGATCAAATGTTTGATATGCAAAAGAATTATAAAGATTGCTTGAAAAATAGTGAGGATATTCAAATCCCAGGTGACGGTCACAAAGCCGCTGATGGTATTTGGTACTACTACGTTCCAGATGCAGCGAAACAAGATCTAACGAATAAGTTAAGAGCGCATCTTGAAGTGACTAAGTAATATGTAATAACCCAACTCCTTTGGTAGGAGTTGGGTTTATTTTTGCCTGAATTTATATTAGTATTATATGTTGTGAGAATAATAGATGAGGTGAATCGATGAATAAGAAAGCAGTACTTGTCCTAGTTATTTTTGTATTGTTTGTCGCTTCGGTTGTGAGCGGTAAATTATACTGGAATAAGAAGGTTGCGAATGCAACAGGACAAACGAGTGAAGTAACGAAAACGAAGTCTGAAGTTAAAGATAGTGGAACGAAGAAATCAGAGAAGAAACAAGATGCGAAATCATCTTTTAATGAAGCATATGCGAAGAATTTACCAGATGAAGTGAAAGAGAAGTTAAAGAAAGCTGCTGAGGATAAAAAGGCAGTAAATCTTGTTATTGTTGGGGATGAAGCTTCTTCATCTGCAAAAGATGCTTGGGCAGCTAAGTTAACGGCTAACCTAGATGCTTCTTATGGTAAAGGTTTATGGAATGTGACGGTAAAGGAATATAAGGGCGAAAGCACAGACGAGTTAATCGCAAATAAACGTGATAAAGAGATTGCGAAAGAAAAGCCAGATGTGATTTTATTTGAACCACCATTTATTACTGACAATGGTAAAACTGGTAATGGAAACTCTGTAGCAAGTACGCAAAAATTTGTACAAGCACTTTCTACTAGTGCAAAGGGTGCTACAATTATGATTCAACCATCAAACCCAGTATATGGTGCGAAGAATTATCCGAAGGCAATTGAGGCGTTAAAGCAATTTGCGACGCAAAATGGTTATACATATGTGGATCATTGGGGAGCATGGCCTGATGCATCAACAAAGGCTATCTTGCCATATTTAACAGAAGAATTCGGTTTCCCAAGTGCTAAAGGCCACGAAGTTTGGGCACAATATGTAACGGATTATTTCGTTGCTAAGTAATAAAGGTACACAAAAGGTATACGAGCAATCGTATACCTTTTATAATAAGAGAGTGAATAAGAAATCCTAATATATAGTAGGAGGAAGACAATGAGTTCAATCCTAATTTGCGGCGGAGCTGGTTATATCGGTTCTCACGCTGTGAAAAAATTAATAGACGAAGGTTTATCTGTAGTAGTAGTAGATAACTTACAAACGGGTCATGAGGATGCAATTACGGAAGGTGCGAAGTTTTATAATGGCGACCTTCGTGATAAAGCATTTTTAAGAGATGTGTTTACACAAGAAAATATTGAGGCAGTTATGCACTTTGCAGCTGATTCTTTAGTTGGAGTTAGTATGGAGAAGCCTCTGCAATATTATAATAATAACGTGTATGGTGCACTTTGTTTATTAGAGGTAATGGATGAGTTTAAGGTAGATAAGTTTATTTTCTCTTCTACTGCGGCGACGTATGGTGAGGTAGATGTAGACCTTATTACTGAGGAAACGATGACAAATCCAACGAATACGTATGGAGAGACGAAGTTAGCAATCGAGAAGATGCTTCATTGGTATAGCCAAGCTTCTAATTTACGTTATAAGATTTTCAGATACTTTAACGTGGCTGGTGCAACTCCAAATGGTATTATTGGGGAAGATCACCGTCCAGAGACGCATTTAATTCCTCTTGTATTGCAAGTGGCGTTAGGTCAACGTGAGAAGATTATGATGTTTGGTGATGACTATCATACACCAGATGGTACTTGTATCCGTGATTATATTCATGTTGAAGATTTAGTGGCAGCTCACTTCTTAGGTCTTAAAGACTTGCAGAACGGCGGAGAGAGTGATTTCTATAACTTAGGAAATGGTAATGGTTTCAGTGTAAAAGAAATCGTTGATGCAGTTCGTGAAGTTACAAATCATGAAATTCCTGCTGAAGTAGCGCCGCGTCGTGCGGGAGATCCAGCACGTTTAGTTGCTTCTTCTCAGAAAGCAAAAGAGAAGTTAGGTTGGGATCCACAGTATGTAAATGTGAAGACAATCATTGAGCATGCTTGGAATTGGCATCAGAAGAAACCTAATGGGTATGATAAGTAAGACTAATAAGTGAAGGAGAGGGTATTGTCGTTCAACATATGTTCGACAATACCCTCTCTTTTTTTGTATGATTTTTGCTATACTAAACTGTACTATAATACAGGATGGAAGGAGGAGAACAATGAAAATACTTGTAGTGGATGATGAGTCGAGTATTCGTAATTTGATTCGGATGCAGCTTGAGATGGAAGGATATGAAGTGCTTACGGCGGCTGACGGGAGAGAAGCTTTAGAGAGATGGAATGAAGGACCGGATGTTTTGATTTTGGATGTTATGCTTCCAGATACAGATGGGTATGAGTTGCTTCGTTTGTTCCGGGAGAAGGATCGGGATATTCCAGTGCTCATGTTAACTGCGAAGAGTCAGATGAATGATAAATTGCTTGGCTTGCAGCTTGGTGCAGATGATTATGTGACGAAGCCATTTAATTATGCGGAGCTTATTCTTCGGGTCAAGAATATGACGCGGCGCGTGAAGAAGAAGGAGGTAACGGTAAGCCATGAGGTAATCGGGGCGGGAGAGATAACGATTTGTCCTAAGGAAAGAAAAGTGCATGTGAGTGGGCAAGAGATTCAGTTAACGTACCGAGAGTTTAATTTATGTCAGTTGTTTGTTTCCAATCCGCAGCGTGTATTTATGAGAGATGAGTTACTTGAGAAAGTATGGGGATTTGAGTATATCGGAAATACGAGAGCGGTTGATATTATGGTGCAAAGATTGCGGAAGAAGCTCGGGAATAGCGGAGAATATATTAAGACAATTTATGGCGTTGGTTATAAATTGGATTGTTAAGTGGTGATGGTATGTCTTTAAAAAGAAATATGGTGTTTGGAATCGTTGGACTGTTAATCCCGATATTTGTTCTTTTGTACGCAGTTGTTTATATTACGTTAGAAAAGAATATGTATCATAACGCGGCAAATTCTTTAGAAAAGTTAAGTGTAGAAGCACAAATTTATACGATGAATTATTTAGAGAAGGAAGCAGAGGTGGAGACGCTCGGTCCTAATTCACTTTTAATTGCTTCGTATTTAGCAAAGCGCATGGATGTCCGTGTACAGATGATCGGGAAGAATGGGGATGTTGTGGCGGATACGCAAAAGGGAGCGCTTCTTCACCGGAATATTGATATTGAGAGTTCCTTGAAGGGGAAGAAATCTTATGTGTTTGAAGAGGGAGACCCAGCTCCAATTCTTTTGTTTTCAAGCCCGGTTTATTATGGAAACGATGTCATTGGCAGTGTTCGTTTTATAAATGAGTTAACGGGTGAAAAGGAAGTTTTAACAAATGTTGGTTGGACGTTTTTAATGACGTCTCTTTGCCTCGTAGCTGCAGGTATTTTCTTTGCAATTCGTTTGGCAAAGTCTCTTCATAAGCCGATTGATCAGTTAAGACAAATGGCGCACCGGCTTGCGAATGGTGATTATAAAAGTAAGATTGAGTTAAATGAATATGTGGAAATTGCGCAGCTTTCAGCGTCTTTTAATGCGATGGCTGATGGGATTGAACTACATATTAAGCAATTGAAGGAAGAGAAAGAGAAGCAGAAAGATTTTTTAGACCGTATTACGCATGAGCTAAAAACACCGCTAACGGCGATTATTGGCTATGTGGATTTAATTCCGAAGTTAAAGGCGAAGGAAGATGTACAGGAGAGCTTGCGCTATGTAGCTGTAGAAAGTGAGCGTTTATTATCACTTGTAGAGGAATTACTTAAGTCTTCAAAGTACGGGACGAGTACGTTTGAAATATCACCTACAGTTGTGAATATAAAGGAGTTAGCCGAAGAAGCAGTTTCAATTGTGAAACCTCGCTTGCAGAAATTTGAGATTGAAGTTATTAATGAGTTAACAGATGTATATGTTGTTGCCGATTTCGATAAGACGAAACAGATCTTCTTAAATGTGCTAGATAATACGATAAAATATAGCGATGCTACGCAAATTCGTATGAATGTCATTTTAAATGAACGTGAGGCGAAGGTGTTTGTTCATGATGATGGCATTGGTATAGATGAAGGTGTGCTGGCAGAGTGGAATGAATCGCCAGAAGGGAAGGTACTTTCTTCTAGTTACGGGAATGGGTATGGTTTGTATATTTGTCAGGAGATTATGAATAAGCAGGGCGGAAGTATGCGAATTGAGAGTAGTGAAGAGGTTGGTACTACAATATTTATTACATTCTTACTTCCGAGACGGATGGAAGACATAAAAAACTTGAAAGCGGTTAAATGATACATTTATGAAACAATTATGCGGTATTTTCGAAACAACGTTTTTTTATCTTGGAGGTAGGCAGAAATGAAAAGGCTATCATTTCAAATTCTTATGTTTGTCCTTTGTATAATCGTTTCTCTTATTTTGTTTTATGTGATGGAGAAGCAAATATATAATCGGATCACAATCGTGAATGACAAACAAGCTGTTTTACAAAGAGTGAATGAATCCCTGCCTACTGAAATGAAGGTTAGGCATGAAAAGTGGGGAGAAATTGTTATAACGGATGAAGTTCGTTTGCATACGATTGTTTCATTTTTTGACCGAATTCAAATCAATCCGAGTGAAGCTAAGAATCAAGAACAAGTATTTACTGGAGAAGTAACGTACTTGAATGGACAGAAACGTACTTTTGCAGTAGGTGACTTGTTCCAGTACGGGGCTGATATGTACGGAAAGAATGGTACGGATCCAATGATTTCAGCATTGCAAACGTATTTGTTAAGCCTGTATTACACACCAGAACGTATTCATGATTTTTTTGCGTCAGCACAGGATGTCATAGTACGCCAAGGTGGTGTAGAACGTGCGGTGAATCTTACGCACATACTTGATTCGATTCGGTACGCAAAGCAAATTACAGATTACGGAGAAATCCAGAAGTTATTACAATCACAGAATGAACCGATCGCTTATATTACCGCTTATAAAACTGGTAAGCGTATAAAGAATGAGCGTGAAGACATTCTTACTATTTCTGTGTATCCATCGTACTTTGTTGTGCAATATCTCGGTGATAATAATGGGAATGTCATGTATATGAAAAGCTCCCTCGCAAATGTATTTGTAAAGGAGAATGTGTCATGAGAAAGATAGCCTTTTTCTTCTTTTTGCTAGTAATTGGAGGAGCGATGTCTAGTTGCTCTCGAGATACAACCTCTATTAAATACAATAAAAGTGGTCTTCCTATTTTGAATGATCGTCATCTAGTTGCGTATGTAGCGGCTCGCGAGGAAGTTGGGGAAGCGTTGCTTTCATCATTTTGTAAACCACGCGGCTGTACGTATGAATTTATTCGTCTTTCGACAGAAGAGCTTCTTCGGAGGGTAGAAGAGGAAGCTGGAAATCCGAAAGCGGATATTATTATTGGCGGTACGGTAGACGCGCATCAAATGATGAAGCAAAAAAATCTATCTATTCCTGTTACGAGTCAGCATGCGAACCGTATTTCAAAAACTGTTAAAGATAAAGACGGTTATTGGTACGGTTATGAAGTAGAGAAGCTGGCAATTGCGATCAATAAAGAGCGGTGGAACGAAGAATTAGCCCCGCTCGGACTTCCTTATCCATCAAGGTGGCAAGATTTATTAAATCCAGTATATAAGGGAAAGATTGTTATGCCAGATCCAAATGTTTCAGGAACAGCCTATACGTTTTTTCAATCACTTATTGATACTGTAGGTGAAGAGGAAGCGAAAGAATATGTTAAGAACTTTGCAGGGCAAGTTGGTGAAGTAACGGTGAATGGTTACATGCCAGTAGAGCTTGTTGCGAGTGGTGAATATATGATAGGCATCAACTTCATGGGAGATCAAAGAATGCTTCAAAAACAAGGCTTTCCAGTTGTAAGTATCGTACCTGAGCAAACAGGGTTATCTGTTAATGCGATTTCGAAACTAAAGCGTGCACCGAATGGTATTATTGCGGATTTATTTATTGATTATTGTTTATCAGAAGAAGCGGGTCACATTTTAGAAAAGGTTTCGTTTGGCGTGCCAACGATGTTTGCGAAGAACGAGAAAGAAATAGAAGGACAGCCGGTTAGAAGAACGAACCAACATATATCAAATAGCGGAATAATCGAGATATGGAATAGACAACGTCTCTCTCAGAAGTGAGAAAAGGAGACGAAAGAATATGTTTAAATGGCTCAAGCCAGCACCTGCAATTGAAAGATTGCCTGCGGATATGATCGACCGTGTATATCGATTACTACGTATTCGTGTGTTAATCGGAATTTCAGTTGGATATGCTGCTTATTATTTAGTTCGTAGTAACTTTACGTTATCAAGCACATATTTAGTAGAAGAATTTGGATTTAGTACAGCTGAAATTGGTCTACTAGGTTCAGTAATGGCAATTGTTTATGGGTTTAGTAAGTTCTTTATGGGGAATTTATCAGATAAAGCTTTCGCCCAGCGCTTTATCGCGGTCGGTTTATTCTTATCAGGGCTTGTAAATATTTGTTTCGGTTTTGCATCTTCATTTGGGATGATCGTTACATTACTTGTTGTGAATGGTATTGTACAAGGTATGGGAGCACCTCCTTGTAGTATCGTTATGACGAAATGGTTTTCGAAGAAAGAACGTGGTACGAAAACAGGTCTTTGGAATATTTCACATAACGTTGGTGGAATGCTTGTACCACCACTTGTCGGAATTGGTGTAGGTATTTTTGGTGAAAATCATTGGCAAGGCGGCGTGTTTATTTTCCCAGCGATTATCGCAATGGTAATTGCAGTTCTTGTTTGGATTAATGCGAAGGATACACCGGAATCAGAAGGTCTTCCTCCAATTGATGAGTATCGTAATGACTATGAAAATCTTGAAAAAGCAGACAATGCTAACAAGATGTCACCAAAAGAAATTTTAATGAAGTATGTAGTGAAAAATAAGTTTGTATGGTTCTTATGTATTGCAAATGCATTTGTGTATTTAATTCGCTTCGGTGTTATTAACTGGGTTCCACTGTATTTAACGACAGTTAAAGGGTTCTCAAAAAATGAAGCACACGCAGCGTACACAATCTTTGAAGGTATGGCAATTCCAAGTTCATTAATCGTTGGTCTTTTAAGTGATAAATTATTTAAAGGAAAACGTATGCCATTATGTATCTTTAGTATGGTCGGAGTTGTTATTGGTACGTTTGTGTACTGGCAAGCAACTAGCATACTTGTTATAAGTATTGCAGTTTCTATTATCGGTTGTTTAATTTATGTACCACAGTTCTTAATCGGTTTAAGTGCGATGGAATTAGTACCGAAATTTGCAGTAGGTACGACAGTTGGTATGTGTGGTCTGTTCGGTTACGTAGGCGGAAGTCTTGTAGCAAACGCAGCAATTGGTGTTATTGTTGATCGTTCTGGCTGGGATGGTTGTTTCATCTTACTATTAACAGGTGCTATTTTATCAACAATCTTCTTGTTCATCGTTCAACGTGGACATGAAAGTAAAGCTCCTAAAGCGGCGTAATATTTTGTTTGAAAAGCTATCCAATTATTATTCAAATTGCTGAAAAAGAAGCACAAGAAAAAGCTGCGCAAGAAGTTGCTGCTCAAAAACAAGCAGAACAAGCTGCTCAGCCAGCTCAGGCTCAACCAGTAGCTCCAGCAAACAATGATGGAAGAAGCGACTAAGAAAAAAGAAGAGAAAAAAGAAATACCAGCTATAGAAGTACAAAATGACAATAACGGTAGACAAGATGTTGTCTCAAACGCTAAAGGTTTAGTAGGTCTGAAATATGTATGGGGTAGTGCGTCGATTTCAAACGGTGGATTTGACTGCAATGGTTTAATCTCTTACGTTTAGTCAAGATACTAGAGGTTTATGGAACTCTGTACAAAGAATTAGCCTATCTGAAGCGAAACCAGGGGTTACAAGGTATGGTATAGAGCAGGCGTATCTCACGTTGGTATTTACTTTGGCGGCGGTCAAATGATTCATGCTGCTGATGAATCAACAGGTGTTACTTACGGTAGCGTAGATAGCTCTTACAACCAAAAGCCTTTCTTAGGTTACGGAAGATTATAGGATTATAATTCAATAAAAAAACGTGTATAAAGTCGATAGCTTACTATTTTATAAGTAGGTTATCGGCTTTGTTGAGTTTTTACGAGATAAATTGAGGATACCTCTTGTTTTTAACTTTAAGGGTCTTAAGATTAACGATATTGAAGTCATAAACAATCGGGATTGTGGTTTTCTGTGTAATTGAAAAAATTCTATAAATACAACAAAGTTAGAACCATAACCCATAATTACTGTAATTTTAGTAAAATATGCAGGAGGTGTAAGTATTAGGGTATCAAAATTGACTACTCCTTTGGGAACGGATTCAATTAGATTCCTGTACAAATATAAAATTGGCAGTATGGTAAGGACTGGTAAGTCTTATAGCCTCTTCATTTCAAATAAGTCAGTGTACACAGTGAGCGATAGTATAGAGCAGCAAACACTGATGGGATTCAATTGTATACTACATCCTTTGTTACTGTAACAAAGTAATAGTATAAAAGGAAATTCTCGTTTTTGAATCTATATTACAATGACGAACTATATGATAGTCACAGATAATATGGCGAGAAACAATACGAACATAACTAAGGCTAGTATCGGTGCTTCAACGAAAAGTCTTGTGAGTACAAATAAATTAATTTTTTAATGATTCTTC
>NZ_JAKUFR010000070.1:0-27115 GCF_022663555.1 Bacillus cereus group sp. BfR-BA-01381 | reverse complement strand
TATTTTTAACGTACTAAGGGGAATAGAAATGAAAAGGGAACTGAAAGTGAAAAACAAGGGGAAAGTAGTGTTATTTTTATTAGCTACGGGAGGCGTATTTCTTGTTAAATTAGGATGTGAACTACCCACCACTTAGTATCTCTTACGAGCTTACCCCAAAGTGGGGGCTTCTCGGTTTATCGCTACTTTTGATAACTAACGAATTTGTCCCAGGACAGCCGAGCTAACTCCCTTGTTCCAAAGGGTATTTTGTTACTATTTATGCCAACGCTAGTAAGCGTATGGCTTCTTTTTTGATATTGATAGCTGCGTTATAATCACGGCCGATTGTGAGTCCACACGAACACGCATACATGCGTTCACATAATGGCATTTCTTTTTTATTTCTACAACGACTACACATCTTTGTAGAAGGAAACCATTTATCTATTTTTACAAGCTGTTTTCCTTGTTCTTGTAGCTTATATGCTAAAAATGTCGTGAACATCCTCCAACCGTTGTCCGCTACACTTTTACCAAAGCGAAGTGCTCGTGACATACCTTTCATATGTAAGTCTTCGATTGCTACAACGTTAAAACTCGTAGCTAATTCTTTAGACTTGTGATGAAGGAAATTTTTACGTTGATTGGCGACCTTTTCATGTAATTTCGCTACACGAATGCGTTGTTTATTCCAGCGCTCTGAACCTTTCATACGTCGTGCTAATACCCGTTGTGCTTTTGCTAATTTGTCTAACATCTGACGATAAAAGCGAGGATAATTGGCTTTCTCATCATCGCTACTCACGTACAATTCAGCCATTGCGAAGTCTAATCCAACTACATGTTCTACTTCTTTTGGAGTGATTTCTTTTTCATATTCGGTCAAAATAGACACGTAATACTTACCAGTTGGTGTCATCGAAATCGTACATGATTTGATGATATGATTTGGTGGGATCTCTCTATGTTGCTTCAGTTTCACCATTTTCAATTTTGGTAATTTGATATAACCATGAAATAACATAATATTTCCGTTTACTCGATTCGTTGTATAGGATTTTCTACTCTTTTTATTTTTGAATGTAGGAAACTCACTTTGACCACAAAAAAAATTCTTATACGCAGTTTGCAAGTTTAATTGAGCGTTGGCCAATGCCAATGAATCAACTTCTTTCAACCATTCATACTCTACTTTGTATTTCGCAGGAGTAGGGAATTTTTGTTTCTTTAGTTCTTCCTTGTTCTCTTTGTATGTTTCATATAGTTCTTTCCGCTCAGCCAGCATTTTATTATACACAAAGCGTACACATCCGAACGTTTTACGTATGAGATGCGCTTGTTCTTCTGTTGGATACAGACGAAATTTGTACGCCTTATTATGCTTTGCCATATCCATTCACCTCATTTTCCGCTTTATTTCCCATAAGCTATGACGGTGATCATACAATCTGAACACTACAAGATTATTATCTACTTTCATTATTATACCAAACTTTACTTTCTATAAGACTGATTATATCAGAGGTGAAATAAGTAGGAAAATCAAATGTTTGGCTACGCCGAACCGAAATGCATCTTCCACCTATCGCTAGACTATCGTCTTTCACATGCTAGGGGAAGGAGGCTTTTTTTGGATAATACATTAAATTAGGAACAATACACATGATTCGAACGTGGTTTGAGAGTACGTTTTCTTAAATAAGAAATATAGCCTCTTGTAATAGAGGTTTTTAATTTGTTATTATTAGACTGAACGGTCGGTTTAAAGAGGTGTGAATATGAGAAGAAGTGCAGAAGAGATAAAGAAAGAAATTGCATATAAAGCAGAAAGTTTGTTTTCACAGAAGGGCTATGCAGCTACATCTATGGAAGAGATTTGTGAAATTACAGAGCGAAGTAAAGGAAGCATTTATTATCACTTTAAAAGTAAAGAAGAATTATTTTTATTTGTAGTAAAACAGCATACGTATGATTGGCTTGAAAAATGGAATGAAAAAGAGAAGTCGTATAGTACGAATACTGAAAAATTATATGGTCTCGCGGAATATCATGTAGAGGACATACAGCAACCAATTTCAAATGCAATAGAGGAATTCTCTATGAGCCAAGTTGTAAGTAAAGAGATTTTGGATGAACTATTAGCTTTAACTAGAGAATCGTATGTTATGTTTGAGAAACTAATTGAAGCAGGCATACAGTCTGGAGAGTTTCGTGAAGATAATACGCGCGATCTTATGTATATTGTGAATGGGTTATTATCAGGGCTTGGAGTACTTTACTACGAGTTAGATTATAAAGAGCTAAAACGTATTTATAAAAAGGCAATAGATGTATTGTTAAAAGGAATGGCAGCTGAATAATAAGTCAGTTGCTTTTCTATAAAACAAATTAGACCGAACGGTCGGTTTATGAAAGGGGAATGAAAATGAACGCTTTATTTAAAAACCGAGCATTTATGCTCGTTATGGCGTCTGATATTTTACAACAATTTGCAATTTGGATTAGAAATATGGCTCTTTTGTATTTCATAATGGAGCGAACGAATAATGATCCGGTTTCTGTTTCGTTGTTATCAGTTATGGAATATGCACCTATTTTTATTTTCTCGTTTATCGGTGGTGCGCTAGCTGATCGCTGGAATCCGAAAAGAACAATGGTCGCTGGAGATGTATTAAGTGTCCTGTCTATTATAGGAATTGTCCTGTTGTTAAAACTGGATTATTGGCAGGCTATATTTTTTGCAACACTCATTTCTGCGATTGTAGGTCAGTTTTCTCAGCCATCATCTTCGCGTATATTTAAGCGCTATGTAAAAGAAGAACAGGTAGCAAATGCGATTGCATTTAACCAAACATTACAGTCATTATTTCTGATTTTTGGACCAGTGGTAGGATCGCTTGTGTATACACAACTTGGTTTAATTACGTCGCTATATAGTTTAATCATTTTATTTTTGTTATCTGCTATCGCCCTTTCATTCTTACCAAAATGGGTTGAAAAAGAGCAAGTGGCGAGAGAGTCATTAAAAAATGATATAAAAGAAGGGTGGAAATATGTTCTTCATACGAAAAATTTACGTATGATTACGATCACTTTCACCATTATAGGCTTAGCTGTTGGATTAACAACTCCATTAGAGGTATTCCTTGTAATAGAACGCCTTGGAATGGAAAAGGAAGCAGTTCAATATTTAGCTGCAGCTGATGGAATAGGTATGTTAATTGGTGGTATTGTTGCTGCGATTTTCGCTTCAAAAGTGAACCCGAAAAAGATGTTCGTATTCGGTATGGGCATATTAGCGATATCGTTTTTAGTAGAAGGGGTATCTACATCATTTTGGATTACTAGTTTCATGAGATTTGGAACAGGTATTTGTTTAGCCTGTGTTAATATCGTTGTCGGTACGCTTATGATTCAACTTGTACCAGAAAATATGATTGGAAGAGTAAATGGAACAATTTTACCACTGTTTATGGGGGCAATGTTAATCGGAACTTCACTAGCGGGAGGATTGAAGGAGATGACCTCATTAGTTACTGTATTTTGTATAGCGATGGCACTTATTTTATTTGCGATAGGGCCAGTTCTACGCATGCAAATAAATAAAGAAGATGTCGCCAATAAAGAGGAACTAACAAATTCATTAGCCTCGAAATAACCATTGTAAGGGAGCAGAATAGCTCCCTTTTCTTGTGACAGTCTTTTGACAATGAAATGTACCGACTATATACTAATGTTGTAAAAACGATTTTACATGTTAGGAGAAAAGATGTGAAAAATCAAATTTATGAATTACGCACTGAGAATAATATTTCACAAGGTGCATTAGCTGATAAGTGTAAAGTTTCAAGACAGACGATAAATGCAATTGAGAATAATAAATATGATCCAAGCTTAGCATTAGCTTTTCGTTTAGCGGAAGTATTAGGAACAACTGTTGATAAACTATTTTTGTACAAGCAGTAGGGGGAGTAGTTGTTGGGGGAAGAGAAAATAAGCTTTTTCGTTACGGTATTAGTAGCTATAAGTACGTTAGTGTTCGCACTTTATTATTGGTTAACTGAACTTCAAGTAAACTGGTATGCACTATTCATTTGTAGCATCGCTTTACATTATCTATTTAAAAGTTTGGCATCACATAGTGTTGAAGGGGATACTGAGGAGAAAGAGGATTTAGAAAAACATGTATTAAAAACAAGTGCCAATGTTACATATTATGTACTCGTTGTATTAATTTTTGGCTTGTTTTTCGCATCGGTAGGGTTTAATAGATGGATTGATTTTCATAACATACCGCTTTTGTTTGCGTTATGCGCTGCGATCGTTGTAAAGCCAGCTGTTGAGTTTTTAATTGTAAGACGTTATCGATAAAAAAGATCCTCTTCTTGCATGAAGAGGATCTTTTTCTTATAGCGTTTTAGTTTTCGGATTAGGTGGTGTAACAGATGTATTATTTTCAGGGACCTTAGTTAATAAAAATCCACCGATAATAAACAATACAATAATACTAAGGACACCAGCGTTTGTTTTTCCTGTTAATTGCGTTGTAACACCGACTAATACTGGACCCATAATCGCGGCAAACTTGCCAAATATATTATAAAATCCGAAGAATTCATTCGCAGATTCTTTAGGTACTAGTTTTGCAAAATAGGAACGACTAATTGCTTGAATACCACCTTGAGAAGTGGCAACTAACATTGCTAAAATCCAGAAATCGAGTGTCGTTTTTAAGAAATAAGCATATGTGCAGATAATGATATAAATAATAATACCGACATATAGCATTTTTTTACCTGTAAATGTTTCTGATAATTTTCCGTATAATAAAGCGAATGGACAAGCAACAATTTGTGTGACAAATAAGATGATTAATAGATTCGTTGCACTAATACCGAGGTCTGTTCCGTAAGCGGTGGACATAGTAATAATTGTATCGACCCCATCAATATAGAAAAAGTAAGCGATTAAGAACATAAAGACTGTTTTATATTCTTTAATATTTTTAAAAGTATCAGCAAGGCGTTTGAAGCTCATTGTAATTGGTCTTGGGTGACGTTCAATATAGTGCGTTTGTTCTACGTTTTTTAGCATTGGAATTGTGAATAATCCCCACCAAAGAGCTGTGATCGCAAATGAAATTTGACTAGCAATGCCAACTGATAAAGGGATAGTTCCTTTTTGAGCAAGAATGATAAGAGCGATACAACCGATAAATGGAATAGTACTCCCAATATAGCCTAAAGCGAAACCTCTCGTAGAAATTCGATCCATTCTATCTTCAGAAGTGACATCTACTAAAAATGCATCATAAAAAATGTTTGCTCCAGCAAAACCGACTAATGCGAGCATATAGCATCCTAGTAATAAGTACCACTGAGATGTTGGGACGACTGCTAGCATGCTTGTAAAGACGATACCAAGTCCAAAGAAGAATGTGAAAAATCGTTTTTTAAATCCTTTATAATCAGCAACTGTGCCGAGAATAGGAGCAAGTATAGAAATTAAAAGTGTTGCGAACGAGTTTGCATATCCCCAATATGCTGTTGAAGTTGCACCAGATAACCCGGCTTCCTT
Organism: Bacillus cereus group sp. BfR-BA-01381; assembly: GCF_022663555.1. Classification (NCBI taxonomy): domain Bacteria; kingdom Bacillati; phylum Bacillota; class Bacilli; order Caryophanales; family Bacillaceae; genus Bacillus; species Bacillus cereus group sp. BfR-BA-01381. The sequence continues at coordinate 21,556 of NZ_JAKUFR010000070.1, read as the reverse complement.
TGAAGCTGCTTTAAAGTAAATTGGGAATAATGCGGTTGTAATGACGAGCGAATATACGGAGTTCGCCCAATCGTATAATATCCAGCTTTTTTCTTGTCTGGACATTTTTTTCATATAATGTTCCCCCTCAAATTTGTTCTACTAACAGTGTACAAAAATAAAAATTATAAAAAGAGAAACAATGATGAATTTTACATAACTTTTACATATATACACAGTTCTTTACAATTGGAGTAAATCCTCTACAATTGATCCGTCTGTTTCACCTAAGTGTAAACCGAGTAGTCTAGCGATAGTTGGGCCTTCATCAATAAGTCTCATATACGGTATGGTAATGCCGCTTTGTACCCCTTTCCCGGCAGCTATAAAAATTGTTTCATAGTTAGGTTTTGTCGGAGAGTATCCATGCGTACCAAATGTATATTTTTTACTAGGCGTAACATCTTTTTCAGTAATTTCTTTTATAAAATCTCCTGTATAGTTTTCAGTGAAATAATACCCTTCTCGTGCTTCCAACATAAATAAACAATTGCCATCTGCACCGCATTCCTTCGCATCCTCATCATGAAGTATAAATTCAATTCCGTTTTGTTTATTTTGAAGTAGTTCTTCAAGGAGTAGTTGTACTTCTCGAATCGTATCTGTATCGTTTTTGTCTTTCACATATACATAGGCGGACCCATCGCAACTTTGGCAATAAGCATTCCAGTCTACTAATTTTCCTTTTGAATTTATAGAGATAAGCCCTTTTTGATGAAATAGTACATTTAATTGAATGGCTTTGTTTTCACTTAAAGCGCTATGATCACCAAGAGCGATAATGGTGCTCTCTTCGTATAGTCCACTGTCTTTTAAAGCTTGAATAATTTTCCCTAGTCGCTCATCATGTCTATGAATTGCCGCTATTGTTTCTTTTGATTCAAAGCCGTGATAGTGTCTTTGGGTGTCTAAATCGGTGAAATGTACAAACATGACATTAGGCTTTTTCGTCTGGATTGTATGCACAGCAGAAGCAAGTACGAAATCATCGAGTTCAGGTTGTGACAATCCATTTCGTATATGGCCGAAACGACGATTTAAATCTAATTGGTATAGCGGACTACCGCTAAATAATGAAACTAAAACTTGATTTTGCCACGGTCTATTTGGAAAGATTTCTGGTAAATTGTAATCAATATTTGCTCTGCCGGTAACAGGCCATAGAAGGGCAGCTGTCGTTAAATTTGCTTTATGTGCTTCATCATATAATGTTGTTCCTTGTATTGATTTTCGGTACCAATGCCAATCGGGTGATTCACGTCCAGGTTGAAGTAACGTATTGCTAACAACACCATGTTTATTAGGGTAATTACCAGTTACGATTGTTGAGTGACTTGGATAGGTTACAGAAGGATAGATGGGCTCTACTTTTTCGACAACCGTACCCTTTTTGATTAGAGATTGGAAGTGAGGTAATTTTTGTAGTATAGGAAAATCTAAAGCTGATAAACAGTCGAATGATAAAATGATGACACGATTCGTTAATGCTTTATCCATAAAGTAATCCTCCTAATTATATGAAACCTATTACTATATATTACTATTAATACCTAGTAATAAAAATATGTTTTTAAATAAAATTTATTATTTATTTTCAGAAAAGTTAAACATATAATTAAGTATAAGGGAATGAATGAAAGGAGGGAATACTGTGGATCTGCTAGATGGATTTGGTATTTTTTACATCATTGGCGGAGTTACGATTATTCTTGTATTTGCTATTTCGTATTTACTAAAGAAACGGTTTCCAGACAAGCAGTTCGATATTATATTTGCACTTAGTTTAATACTTCTTTGCTTAGCGTCCTTTCCCGTTACAATGATGGTTATTGGTGGATGGGAAGGAATGGGATATGGATTTATTGGTTTCTTCGTCCTACTTGGTACACTTATCGGTATGATTGCACATCAACTTGTGAAAATTACGAGAAAAAGCTACGTATAAAACTGTAAAAAATGAAAAGAATATATAAAAAATAAGAAAATTCACTCTTGTTTTAGGGTGAAATTTATATTATGATATTCAACAAATTTACTTCGTTATAACGATGAAAAAGGACTAGTACATGTTCAACCTTTTTAGCAGAGAGAGAATCCGTCAGGCTGAAAGATTCTTAAAAAGGCGATATGGAACCTACCTTTGCGTTCTGCATATGCAGCGGGAATTTCCCGTTATCAAAAAGAGAGCATGCACAATTTTTGTGCATGAATCAGGGTGGTAACGCCGGCAAAGCTCGGTCCCTATTTAGGGGCGCGGGCTTTTTTGTATTTTCTAGAAGGAGGAAGACTGACTATGGCAAAAGAACAAGTACAAGCGATTACGAAGATGGAAGAGGACTTTGCACAGTGGTACACAGATATTGTAAAAAAAGCAGAACTTGTTGATTATTCAAGTGTAAAAGGATGTATGATTCTACGCCCGTACGGCTATGCCTTATGGGAAAATATGCAGAAAGTGATGGATGAGAAGTTAAAAGCAACTGGTCATGAAAATGTGTATATGCCAATGTTTATCCCAGAGAGCTTATTACAAAAAGAGAAGGATCATGTAGAAGGATTTGCTCCTGAAGTAGCATGGGTGACACATGGTGGGGATGAAAAGTTAGCAGAAAGACTTTGTATACGCCCTACATCCGAAACTTTATTCTGTGAGCATTTTTCAAAAATTGTGCAATCCTATAATGATTTGCCAAAGTTATATAATCAGTGGTGTTCAGTAGTTCGTTGGGAAAAGACAACGAGGCCATTTCTTCGTACAACGGAATTCTTATGGCAAGAGGGTCATACAATTCATGAAACAGCAGAAGAATCTCAAGCTGAAACATTAAATATTTTAAATCTATATGCTTCTTTCTGTGAAGACTACTTAGCGATACCAGTAATTAAAGGACAAAAAACAGAAAAAGAAAAATTTGCGGGCGCAAAGGCGACTTATACGATTGAAAGCCTAATGCATGATGGGAAAGCACTTCAAACAGGAACATCCCATAACTTTGGAACGAATTTCTCTGAAGCATTTGATATTAAGTTTTTAGATCGTAACGGTAAGTGGCAATATGTACACCAAACATCTTGGGGCGTATCAACAAGAATGATAGGTGGACTGATTATGGTTCATAGTGATAATAATGGGCTTGTAATGCCGCCTAAAGTCGCACCAGTGCAAGTTGTTATTGTACCGATTGCTCAGCATAAAGAAGGCGTTTTAGCGAAAGCAACAGAGTTACAAGAACATATTCAAAAGGTTGCACGAGTAAAAATAGATGCTAGCAATAAAACACCTGGTTGGAAATTTAATGAGTATGAAATGAAGGGAATTCCAATTCGATTAGAAGTTGGTCCGAAAGATATTGAAAAGAATCAAGTTGTACTTGTAAGAAGAGATACGAAAGAAAAAGAGTTTATAGCAATGGATCAATTAGAAGAACGCATTCCAGCACTACTTGAGGAAATTCATCATTCTTTATTTAATAAGGCAAAAGTATTTCGCAATGAGAATACGTATAGTGTGACGAGTTTTGAAGAGATGAAAAAAGTAGCTGATGAAAAGCAAGGATTTATTAAGGCAATGTGGTGCGGAGAATTAGCTTGTGAAGAGAAACTAAAAGAAGAAGTTGGAGTATCTTCACGCTGTATGCCTTTTGAGCAAGAACATTTAGCTGACGAATGTATTTGTTGCGGTAAAGAAGCTAAACAAATGGTGTATTGGGGAAAAGCGTATTAATACTTTTTCTGATAGGTGATAAAAAGGACTTTGGGCTGCATAATAAAATGCAATCCAAAGTCCTTTTTAGTTTTACAATTTGTTTCATGTATTTTTAAGATGGAAGGATACGTTTTTATTTTGCGTTTTTACGGCGAATGAATAGTAACATACCAATTAGGAATGTTGAAAGTCCCATTAAAATAGATGCAGGATAATGCGTTGCAGTATTAGGTAATTTATCACCTTGTTTTTTCACGTTATCTTTTACGTTACCACCTTTGGAACCATTTCCGCCTTGAGAACTGCTATCGCCTTTAACACGATTGCCACCAGAACCGTTGCCGTCAGAGCCGTTGTCGCCAGAGCCAATGCCGCCAGAACCAATGCCGCCAGAGCCACTGCCACCAGAACCGCTGCCGCCAGAACCGATCCCACCAGAACCACTGCCACCAGAACCACTGCCACCAGAGTCGTTGCCACCAGAACCGTTGCCACCAGAACCACTGCCATCAGAACCGTTGCCGCCAGAGCCATTGCCACCAGAGCCACTGCCATCAGAACCGTTGCCGCCAGAGCCATTGCCGCCAGAATCATTGCCACCAGAACCACTATCGTCCTGAGAACCACCGTTTCCTGGTGGTTTATTATTATCTTTGGAGTTACCTTCTGCGAAATGATCGTTATTTTGTACAATCGCATTTGTTACTGGAGAGAAGTTTTCTGTTGCTGCATTACCGATATTTAAACCACTAAAAAAAGATAAAGAGAGTGTTGATGCTAAAATGAAGATTTTCGTCATTGTTTTCCTCCTAAGAAATTAATATTCCATCTAAAATACATCCCTTTGTAATATTTCATAGGAAAAAGAGTTTTATGCAAAAAAAACTATATATAGAAAAAGGTGGTGTATTTATGAAGAGAGAAAAGGGTTAGTGTAAATTCTTTATAATAGTAGATTGGGGGAACTTTACACTCATTACAGTAGAGGAAGTGACAGCGGATGAAAGAATATATTGCATTTGATATTGGTGGTACGCAAATTAAATATGGGATTGTTTCAGAAACAGGGACGGTATTAAAGCATAAAACAGTTTTAACAGAAATTCATTTGGGTGGGGAACAAATCATTCAAAAACTTATTCTTCTATCCAAACAATTAATGAATGAACATACGATTTCGGGAATTGGCATTAGTACTGCGGGAATTGTTAATATTCATAAAGGGATTGTAACGGGAGGGGTGGAGCATATTCGGAACTACGCGACTATTCCTATTATTGATAGATTGCAAGAAGTATTACAAGTTCCTGTGTCCGTTGAAAATGATGTGAATTGTGCAGCGTTTGGAGAAAAGTGGAATGGTAGTGGAAGAGAGAAAGGAAACTTTATTATGCTCACCCTTGGAACTGGCATTGGAGGAGCAATTTTTATAGATGGAGAGTTATATAGAGGGCATTCGTTTAGTGCTGGTGAGTGGGGAAATATGTTAATAGAAGGAAAAGCGTTTGAAGAGGTGGCTTCCATTTCGGGGTTAATTCGTCTTGTGCGAAATTATAAAGGAGAAGGTAGTTGGAATGGGAAAACGATTTTCGAACTGTATGATAAAGGAGATAGGGAAGTTACGCAAGTAGTTGAGGTGTTCTTTAAACATTTAGCGATTGGAATTAGTAATCTTGCTTATATTTTTAATCCAGAAACAATTATTATTGGTGGAGGAATTACCGCTAGAGGAAATGAGTTTTTAAAAGAAGTAAAAGAAGAGGTCAGTAAATACTTAAATAAAGAGATTTATAGTAATTGTGAGATTGAACTTGCGCAAAACGGTAATTGTGCAGGAATGGTTGGTGCGATTTACCACTTCTTACATCATCATAAGTAAATTATATGAATGTTTTCATATAACTGAGAATTTATCCTTTTTATCACTAGGTAAATAATGCTACAATATAAGGGAAGAATACAATATTTTCCGATTTGGAAAATGCTTTGTAGAAAGGGAGAAACTGCATGCCTATTATTTTAGAAAAAGGTCAAAAGATCGATTTAACGAAAGGACAACCAAAAGTAGCAAAACTACAGGTTGGCTTAGGCTGGGATCCAATTGGGCAATCAGGTGGATTTCTGTCTTCATTATTTGGAAGTAAACCAAATGTAGATTGTGATGCATCTGTTGTTATGTTAGAAGGGGATCGTTTTTTAAATAAAAACGATTTAGTTTACTTCGGAAACAAGCTTTCTACTTGTGGTAGTATTATTCATTCAGGAGATAATTTAACAGGCGAAGGCGCTGGTGATGACGAAACAGTTTTCGTAGAATTACATAAAGTTCCGAGCCGTATTAATCGTTTAGTATTCGTTGTAAATATTTATGACTGTGTAAATCGTCGTCAAGATTTCGGGATGATTCGTAATGCATATATTCGTATTCAAAACCCGCAAACAGGCGAAGAATTAGCACGCTATAATTTATCGGATAATTATGCTGGCAAAACGACTCTAATTGCAGGTGAAATGTATCGCTACGGAAGTGAATGGAAGTTTTCAGCTGTTGGAGAAGGCACGCAAGATAAAAACTTAAGTGAGATTGTATCACGTTATCAATAATATAAACTGAGGAGGAATTGTATATGGCGTCAATTTCATTGAAAAAAGGACAAAAGGTAGACTTAACAAAAACGAATCCAGGTCTTTCAAAAGTTCTTGTAGGACTTGGTTGGGATACAAATCGTTATGATGGACAAGCTGATTTTGATTTAGATGTTAGTATCTTTTTAGTAGGTGCTAACGGTAAAGTTTCAGGAGCAGAGGATTTTGTCTTCTATAATAACCCAAAAGGTGCGAATGGTGCTGTAGAGCATTTAGGAGATAACAGAACAGGCGAAGGTGAAGGCGATGACGAATCAATCAAAGTAGATTTGAAAAACGTACCTGCACATATTGAACGTATTTGCTTCACAATCACAATTTACGATGGAGAAGGACGCAGCCAAAACTTTGGACAAGTTTCTAACTCTTTCGTACGTATTCTAGATGAAGAAAAGAATGCAGAATTAATTCGTTACGATTTAGGAGAAGATTTCTCTATTGAAACAGCGGTAGTAGTAGGTGAACTATACCGTCATGCAGGTGAATGGAAGTTCAATGCAATCGGAAGTGGATTCCAAGGTGGATTAGCGTCTCTATGTAATAATTTCGGTTTAGATGTAGAGTAATAGATTGATATATCCATCGGTAAAACAGATGTTTACTGATGGATATATTTTTTAAGATAAAAATATAGAGGTGAACATAAATGGCTATTCAGTTACAAAAAGGACAGAAGATTGATTTAGGTAAGACAAGCCCTGGTTTAACAAAGGCGGTAATTGGTCTTGGGTGGGATATTAAGTCTTATGATGGTGGAGCTGATTTCGATTTAGATGCATCTGCCTTTTTATTAGATGTGAACGGAAAATGTACGAAGGAAACTGATTTTATCTTCTATAACAATTTACAGTCTCCTTGTGGATCTGTTCTACATACAGGAGATAATCGTACAGGTGAAGGTGAAGGCGACGATGAGCAACTTGTTGTAGATTTGAAGAAAGTTCCAGCAGATGTGCACAAAATTGCTATTACAGTTACGATTTATGATGCGGAAGGCCGTAGTCAAAACTTTGGACAAGTAGGAAATGCTTTCGTTCGTTTAGCAAACGAAGAAACGAATGAAGAAGTTCTTCGCTTCGATTTAGGGGAAGATTTCTCTATCGAAACAGCAGTTGTCTTTTGTGAATTATACCGTCATAATGGACAGTGGAAGTTTAATGCAGTAGGAAGTGGATTCCAAGGTGGTTTAGGTGCGCTTGTAAGAGCGTATGGCTTGGATGCATAGAAAGGAAACGATATTCGTTTCCTTTTTTTGACCTTTCTATAAATCTAGCAAAGAATAGGGGATATAGGTAAGATGAGTATTTTGCAAGGAATCCTTGATACGTATGCTCAGTTTTTCGACTTGGACATGTGGATTAAAGTGTTGCAGGATCCAGTATCTTGGGGATTAATTGGTACACTTGTTGTACTTGAGGGGTTATTATCTGCTGATAACGCACTTGTGTTAGCAGTAATGGTAAAACACCTTCCGGAAGAAAAACGTAAAAAAGCATTATTCTATGGACTTATTGGAGCTTATGTATTCCGATTTATTGCAATTGGAATTGGAATGTTCTTAATTAAATTAGCATGGGTAAAAGTGTTAGGTGCACTTTACTTAGCGTGGCTTTCAGTTAAATACTTCATTGATAAAAGAAAAGGTAATGCAGAAGAAGAGGAAGCTCATGGTATGAACCAAAACAGTATTCTCTTCAGAATGTTTGGTGTCTTCTGGGGAACAGTTGCGATGGTTGAATTAATGGATATCGCATTCTCTGTAGATAGCGTACTTGCTGCATTTGGTGTATCCAATGAAGTTTGGATTCTATTATTAGGTGGAATGCTCGGTATTTTAATGATGCGCGGTATCGCTGGTGTATTCTTAAAATTGTTAGAGCGTATTCCAGAACTTGAAACGACAGCATATATTTTAATTTTAATTATTGCAGCAAAAATGTTACTGTCTGTTATTCATATTGAAGTAAGTCATACATTGTTCTTCATTATTTTAGTTGTAGCATTTGGAGCAACATTTATACTTCACTACATGAAGAATTCTGGACAAGCTAAAGAAGAAGTTGCAGCTACTAAGGAAGACAATAAATAATTGAAATGGGTTTGCTCGTTTTACGAGCGCCCATTTTTTATAACCAAAAATAGTTTATAATAGAAGGAAGACTTAGAAAAAAGTAAATGTTTTTGGAGGTGAACTGTTGTGTTTTCACGTTTTACACTTCAACCATATGCATTAAAAGATGAATCAGATTTAAAGCAATTTGAAACACTTTTAGAAAAACGCCCACAATATGAGCTGACAGAGAATGAGATGAAATTTAGTTATATAGCATGTCGAATCCTTGGCGTTCCAAACGATGTAGATGAATATTTTAATGAACTGTTTGATTATAGTGAAGCGAAAGGAATTGAAGTTTTACACGAACAAAATTTAAATAAAGTGATTGATTCAGAAAAGCTTCGTCACATTCAAGAAGTGTTCGGATTACATCAAGAAGCACCAAATGGTCTAACAGTAAATAGGCTAGTGGCACACTTATCTGGGAAACAACTTTTACCGAAAGTAGACAATCCTGATTTACAGCATTATATACATACAACATTTATTTCTGTATTGAAATTATATGAGAAACAACATAATCAATCTCTAAAGACAGAAGGCTTCCGTCGTTTCTTAATCGACATGATTAAATTAAGCGAAAATTACGTAGCGAAGTGGTTCTCTACGATTAACTATAAGAAACAAATGCCGCGTATTGTTTGGTACGGTGATGCACAGGAAAGCCGTATATATTTCTTATACTTTCTTATTATGCTCGGCTGCGATGTACTTTATTATCACCCAGAAGGAAAAGATGGATTTGAGAATGTTGATGAGGAAGGAAGAAGTTTTATTGTGTCTCATCCAAGTCGTATTTCTCTTGAGCCATTTCCAGATCGCCGCCGCGAGCGTGTTGCAACAGTGGCATATCAAGCTTCAAAAGAAATTGAACAAGTACTTCACCACGATAATTCACTATTATACAGGCCGTGGCAATTCCGTTCATATACACCTGTAGCACGTACATTAAAAACAACATACGATGAACTATTTTTAATTACGAAAGAAAAGGCGTTTGTACGCCCGACATTCTTTGTTGAAAATAAACACATTTATATTCCATCCCTATTTGCGAAAATATCAGGTGTTTCAAAGAATGATAAAGAGTATTTTCAGCGATTAAAGGCTGTTACATCATTTGATAACAGTTTATTAATTAATACATTTCCGTTTACGAAAGAACAAAAAGCAAATTTCCAATACCATTATCGAGATGCATTAGACCGCGGGGGAAAATTGCATCCAGATTTAATTATGAACAGTCATTGGTGGCCGCACAAACGATTGCCAGAAGGATTACAACATGGTATTGCAGAAGCGATTATCCATACGTGTGAAAGTGAAATGTGTAAACCAATTGCAAAAGAGACGAAACAAGATGTAGCGCTATATGTTTTCGCGCAACTTTCTCAAATACCACCGAATATTTTAGAACAGCTTGAGAAATTTGATTATTCACAAGATGTACCGAAAATTGTTATATTTAATAATGAGAAGAGTGGAGAGTTAACTCGTTCTGATGCTGTTTTATTACTATTTTTAAATCAAATTGGAGTAGATGTATTCCATTTCAATCCAACGGGAAGAAACGATATTGAACCGTATATTGAAGCGGGGGCATTTGATTCACATTGGCTTGAAGAGGTTAATTTCGATCTTGAGTTTCATGGTTCATCAGCCTATAAAAATTTATCACAAACAATAAAAGGACTATTTCGTCCATTTTTATAAGGAAAGGGAGAATACCATATGAATAACCCAGTCGTACTAGATTCGAAAACAGAATTAAATGAGCAAACAGCACAAGATGTTCGCTTGCAACTTAGACAAGATGCGGATGTACAACGTATTTATAATGCGGTAGATATTAAAGATCAATTAGAATTAATTGAACTTGGAAAAGAACCTTCTATGGAAATTTCACGTTTTGCTGATCAAATTTTACATACGATGTCATTATCAAAGATAGAAGATTCTGGTGAATTATTAAAACAGCTTGGTAAAATTATGGACCGATTCGATAGCAAAGACTTTGCGGAAGAGAAAAGTGGTTTCTTCTCACGTATGTTCAAAAAAGCGGATAAAATGATTGAACAAATCTTTAGCAAGTATCAAACGATGGGCCGTGAAATTGATAAAGTGTATGTGGAAATTACGAAGTATCAAGATGAAATGAAAAAATCAATTGGTACGTTAGATGGTTTATATGAGCAAAACTTAAAATATTATTTAGACTTAGAAAAATACGTAGTAGCAGGAGAAATGTTATTAGAGCGTTTAAATACAGAGTTAGTTCCCATGTATGAAGAGCGTGTACGTAATAACGATCAATTAGCAGGTATTGAATTAGAGTCGCTTAAAAACTCTGTTGAAATTTTAGAACAGCGTATTGATGATTTAGAAAAAGCGCGTATGGTTGCGTTACTTACAGCACCACAAATTCGAATGATACAACGTGGTAATAATAAGTTAATTGGTAAAATCAATACAGCATTTATTACGACGATTCCTATCTTTAAAAATGGTATCATTCAAGCGGTAAATGCGAAGCGTCAAAAGCTTGTTGCAGATTCTATGGCTGAACTGGATCGCCGTACAAATGAATTACTTAAGAAAAATGCACAAAATATCGCAACGCAAAGTGTGGAAGTAGCGAGATTATCCGGTTCTTCTAGTATTAAGATGGAAACACTTGAGGAAACTTGGAACATTATTTCAAGAGGTATGCAAGAAACACAACAAATTGAAGAGCAAAACAAACGTGAGCGTGAAGAAAGTCGCAAACGTATGGCTACATTAACTGAGAACATTAAAAAAGAATTACAAGGATAAAGTGAAACTTTAATCAGTGGGGTTTTGTTCATTCCCGCTGATTATTAGCCTTCACCGATCGGATGTTTACTGCCTGGTGAATAGAGGGATAAATGAAAAGGCAATGAGGAATAGTCCTCATTGCCTTTTAGTTTTTCTTCGCTAATTTAATGATTTCATTCACAACAAGCGGAATGATACTTAATAAGAGAACAAATCCCCAATCTCGCAGCGTTAATACATGCACACCGAATATATTTGCAAGGGGCGGAATGGAGATGATACAAACTTGCATAAGAACACCGATAAGAAGGGAGAAGACTAAATATTTATTTGTAAAAATCCCAATTGAAAAAATTGATTTCGTTCTTGAACGCAAGTTAAATGAATGAACGAGCTGAGAAAAACTAAGAACGACAAATGCCATCGTTTGAGCGTGTAATAGAGCATCCTCATCAATTCGCTCTGGGAAAAGAGGGAATAAATTTGTATCTCCAGTATAGAACTTTGCTCCGGCGATAAAGGCTATTAGCGTTAAAAGTCCAATGACAACTCCATTGAAAATAAGGAAAGGAACGCTACCGCTAAATAGGCTTTCTTTCGCATGTCGTGGTTTTTCCTTCATCACATCAGGATCTTCAGGATCAACCCCAAGTGATAATGCGGGCAGCGTATCTGTAATTAAATTTACCCACAAAATGTGAATAGGTCGTAGTGGTGTTGCCCAGCCGAGTAAAATGGCTAAAAATAAAGTGATAATTTCTCCGAAGTTACAAGAGAGTAGGAAGAGAATTGATTTTTTTATGTTACGATAAATGTTTCTACCTTCCTCAACAGCTTTCACGATAGATGAGAAATTATCATCTGTTAATACGACATCCGCTGCCCCTTTTGCAACGTCTGTTCCTGTAATGCCCATCGCTACGCCAACATCTGCTTGTTTTAAAGATGGAGCGTCATTGACGCCATCACCAGTCATAGAAACGATATTGCCTTTTGCACGTAATGCTTTTACGATCTTTACTTTATGTTCTGGAGAGACTCTAGCGAATACATGTAAGTGATCAATTTTGCTTGCTAGTTCTGTATCTGAAATGTTATCTAATTCAGTTCCAATCATAATTTCACATATGTCTTCAGCAATACCAAGTTCTTTGGCAATGGCGAAGGCGGTATCTTTATGGTCACCAGTAATCATAACTGTGCGAATACCGGCTTTTTTACATTCTGTAATGGAATCTTTTACTTCAGTTCGCGGTGGATCAATCATACCGACAAGACCAATAAAGATGAGGTTTTCTTCAAGATGATTTATATCGACATCGCTTGAATTGTATTGTTTAAATGCGAATGAAAGTACTCTTAAAGCTTCTTGAGACATTGCCCCGGCAGCTTTTAATATTTGATCTTTATCAGCATCTGTTAGAACCTCGATTTTACCGTTTTTCAATATGTGGGTACATCGAGGTAAGAGTTTATCGATAGCACCTTTCGTCATGCTATAGTAGCTTTCATCGAATGTATGTACAGTTGACATCATTTTACGATCTGAATCGAAAGGTAGCTCATTAACACGTTCATGTATTTTTTCTAAATGATCTTTTTGCATGTTAAAAGTGCTTCCGGCAACGAGAAGAGCAATTTCAGTCGGGTCTCCTGTTTGTGACTCATTGTTGTAAGACGCATCGTTACATAGCACCATGTTTTCTAACAATAGACGTTGCACATCATTATTTACATTTAAATTTTCTAATTGATCGTATGTGTTATCACTATAAAAGTGAGTAACGGTCATTTTATTTTGTGTTAACGTACCTGTTTTATCTGAACAAATAATTGTGACAGAACCGAGAGCTTCGACAGCTGGTAGTTTCCGAATGATAACATTTTGTTTAATCATACGCTGCACACCAATTGCAAGAACGATGGAAACGATAGCTGGCAAACCTTCTGGAATAGCTGCAACGGCTAAACTAATAGCAGTCATAAACATTTCTAGTGTATCTCGTCCTTGTAAAAAGCCGATGAGAAACATCACGATACAAATAGCTACAGCAACAAAGCCTAAATACTTTCCGACCTGTGCTAAGCTTTTTTGAAGTGGTGTCATATCATCGTCTGCTTCATGTAACAGGGTAGCAATCTTACCAATTTGTGAGTTCATTCCAGTTTCAACAGCAACACCGACGCCTCTTCCGTATGTTACAAGGGTAGACATAAAGGCCATGTTTTTTTGATCACCGAGTGGTACTTGTTCATCACTTTGCATGAAAGGGTGGTAGATTGCATCTTTATCAACAGGGACAGATTCACCAGTTAGAGCAGATTCTTCAACTTTTAAATTTGCGGTTTCGATAAGGCGTAAATCGCATGGGATATATCTTCCAGCGTCGAGCATAACGATATCACCTGGAACGACGTGCTCAGATGGAATTTCTTTTAGTTCACCATCTCGCTTGACGATAGCTTTAGGTGTCGCCATCTTTTTCAATGCCTCTAAAGCTTGTTCTGCTTTCGATTCTTGGATGACACCGATAACAGCATTTAAAACTACAACGAGTGCAATAATACTTGCATCAGCCCATTCACCTACAAAGGCTGAAATAAGAGCAGCAATAATAAGGACATATACGAGGACGTCATTAATTTGGGCGAAAATACGTTGCCATAAAGTGCGTTTTTGTTTTGTAGCTAATTCATTAAAACCATATTGCTTTAAACGTTCATTTACGATTTCATCTGTTAAACCGTGTTGTTCATTTGTTTCTAAGTCGATTAATGTTTGATTTTTCGTCTTACTGTACCAATTGCTCATAAGTAAGCACCTCCAGTAAAAACAGTTAGCAATGGTAGTGTTGCTATTATTTGTGAGTAGTATGTATGGAGAAAAAATCTAAGGTGAGGTTCTGCTTCTATTGTACAATATTTTACAGTTGGTTGAGAGAAAGAGAAGAGTTGTCATGAATTTGTTGGAAATAAAAAAGAGCCTCATAAGGAGGCTTTTTACTTTTTAATTAATGTACCTAATTCTTCTGTAATAGCTTGCATTTCACTAATACTGAATGTTTCACGTTTCATAACATGCTCATAAATGTCACGTAAGTCTTCGTACATTTCTTCATTAAAGCTAGCAGCTCTCATCGCTCCAGCATTAACCATACGTAATTTTTCTTTAATAGCTTCGACCATATATTCAACGTTTTCTTCTGACTTTACGGATAAATCCACCGAAGTGTCCCCCTTTAAAATAACATAAGGTTATCTTAACATTTTTTATCATTTTCGTTAATGAATCTTTTCAATCCTATTAAATTAGTAGGGATTTCCTTTATATTTAATAATTGGTTGTTTATACTATAAGTATATATAAAGAAATGCACCAAGAAGGGAAGAAACAAAATATGGTTCAAGTATTGTTTGTTTGTCTTGGGAACATTTGCCGTTCTCCGATGGCAGAAGCGATTTTTCGAGATCTTGTCGTAAAAGAGGGACTCGAAGAGAAAATTGTCATTGATTCTGCAGGAACTGGAGATTGGCATGTTGGCCATCCGCCACATAAAGGAACACAAAAAATTTTAAAAGAAAATGCAGTCACTTTTGAAGGAATTAAAGCAAGGCAAGTAGAAAAAGAAGACTTAACAAAGTTTGATTATATTATTGCCATGGACAACAAGAATATAGCAGATTTAAAAAGTTTAGGTAAAACTGGAGGCTATATTGGTAGGCTGTCCGATTTTGTTCCAGACGGTGGCTGGACAGACGTTCCCGACCCTTACTATACAGGGAATTTCCAAGAAGTATATGACCTTGTAACAGAAGGGTGTGCAAAGCTATTAGCTTTCATTCGAAATGAACAAGGAATATGAGGAAGCTTAGAAAGAAATACTTTCTAACATATGAAATGAAAGGGTGAAGGAATATGGCAAAGAAAAATAATATTGCTCGAAACATTGCGATTGGTGTAGCTGCAGGTGTAGCTGTATCTATGTTGAAGAAAGAAAACCGTGAAAAAGTAAAAAATACTGCAGAAAAAGCAAAAACTAAAATGATTGAAATTGGTGAAAATGCAAAGATCAAAGAAAAAGTACAAACTGTTACAGATAAAGGGCGCGAACTTGCTGATTTAAATGTAGTGAAAGCGAAAGTTGCAGAAATTAAAAAATTGACGCCATCTGTTGTAGAGACGTTAAAAGAAACGAAAGAAATTTTTAGTAAGAAAAAAGTTGAGCCAGCAGAGAAGCCAGAAACGATTGAAATTCAAGCTGTATCTCCAAAAGTAGATGAACTGAAAGCAGAAGAAGAGCCAGTAGTTGCTGAAGATGGCGGTATGAAAGAAGCGCGTGAACTATTTATGAAAGACTCTAATGTAGAGGAAAAAAAAACTGAAGCGTACATTGAGTTGAAGCAAGATAAAGAAGAGAAGAAAAGCGTTTAAACATATATGAGAAAAATTTTAGAAAAGGTGAGAAGAAATCGTACTTATTCGTTTGGTAAAGATTTGTATGACCGGACGATGCGCGATGATGTAGCGGGCTTGGCAGCACAGCTCGCTTATTTCTTCTTGCTTGCGATTTTTCCTGGGCTTGTTTTCTTAATTACGCTTCTTGGATTCATTGACCTTCAAACAGAAAGTGTGCTCAACTTATTAGAACCGTACGTACCCGAAGATGCAATGTCTTTAATTGAAGTAAACGTTGATAAAGTTGTAAATGAGCAAAATGGTGGTTTATTATCATTTGGTTTATTATCAATGCTATGGTTTGCTTCAAATGGTGTAAATGCGGTGATGAATGCTTTTAACCGTGCGTATGATGTAACGGAAACACGTTCTTTTATTAAAACGAGGGCGTTATCAATTGTATTTACATTAGCGATTATTTTTATGATTGTGTTTGCACTAATTGTTCCAGTGTTTGGACAAGTCATTGGGGCAGCTGTATTTAAAGCAATTGGTTTATCGGATAGTTTTTCTTACGTGTGGAGTATTACACGTTTAGTAGCGAGTTTCTTCGTGTTATTTGCATTGTTTAGTTTTTTATATACATTTGCACCAGATCGAAAATTAAAAAGAAGAGAAGTCATTTCAGGAGCAACATTTGCTACTGTAGGATGGATTGTGGTATCGTACTCATTTGCTTATTATGTAGATAAGTTTGCGAATTACGCCAATACATATGGTGGTCTCGGTGGTATTATTATTTTAATGTTATGGTTTTACTTGACTGGGTGGGTAATTTTACTTGGCGGTGAAATTAATGGTTTACTCCATCATTATAGGACGGGTGACAATAATTCCCGTAATGAAAAGTGAGCTCTTGTTCCATAATAATAGGGAACAGGGGGGATATTTCATGAGTAATAATAAAAAGAATCACAACAATAAAAATAACAATAAACAAAAGAGTAGTTCGCATCCAAAGCATAAAACGAGTGGTAGTGCGAACGGGCATAATAGCTACCATTAGAAAAAAACGGGTCCTCTATGAGGGACCCGTTTTTATTTATTTCCTTTTAATAATCGTAAGCCATTCAGAATAACAAGAATCGTACTTCCTTCATGCCCGATAACACCGAATGGAAGAGCTAAAAATTGTAAGAAGTTTGAACAAATGAGCATTGTAATTACAGCTAGTGAAAAGATTACGTTTTGCTTTACAATACGGTTCATTCGTTTTGATAAGCGGATTGCTTGTGAAAGTCGAGATAACTCGTTCTTCATAAGTACAACGTCTGCAGTTTCTAAAGCTACGTCTGTTCCTTCTCCCATCGCTACACCGATGCTAGCAGTAGCGAGTGCAGGGGCATCATTTATACCATCTCCGACCATTGCTACTGTCCCGTATTTTTCTTTTAGCTTTTTAATCGTTTCAACCTTTGTTTCTGGTAAGCATGATGCGTAATACTCCTTTATGTTACTTTCAGAGGCAATAGCCTTTGCTGTTTCTTCATTATCTCCAGTAATCATAATGGCCTCGACACCGATGCTTTGTAATTCGCGAATAGCAGCTATTGTCTCTTGGCGAAGAGTATCTTTTAAAGCGATAAGTCCAAGGATGCCATCCTCATCACTAATATAAACGACAGTTTTACCTTCTTTTTCAAGTGAGGCAGAAATACCGTTATGAAATGTCTTTGTTTCTTCACCGATAAAATCAGCTTTACCTATTTTATAAGCTTTGTTTTCGAATATTCCTTTTAGCCCAAAACCAGTTACATCTTCGACGTTTTCTGGTTTTTTTAATGTAATGTCATACGCATGTTTTGCATATTTCACAATAGATTCAGCTAAAGGGTGTGTAGAGTGACTTTCAATTGCTGCTGTAATAGAAAGTACTTCTTTTTCTGTCATATTTTCTCGAACATATACATCTGTTACAGTAGGTTTTCCTTCTGTTAATGTTCCTGTTTTATCAAAGGCAATTGCTTTTACTGAAGCGAGACGTTCTAAATGTATGCCACCTTTAAAGAGAATTCCGTTTCTTGCGCCGTTAGAAATAGCAGATAACGTTGCTGGTGTAATGGCAGCAACGAGTGCACAAGGAGATGCGACTACAAGTAAAATCATAGCGCGATAAAACGTTTCATTCCAGCTCCAATCCAGTAAGAAATGAGGGACGAACATCATAAGCGCAACAACGAGTAGTACACCTTTTACATATGTTCCTTCAAACTTTTCGATGAATAGTTGTGATGGTGATTTTTCACTCTGTGCACTTTGAACGAGACGGATAATCTTTTGGAATAATGTTTGATCGCTCGGCTTCGTAATTGTAACTTCGATAGCACCGCGTAAATTTACAGTACCAGCAAATACTTCATCACCATATTTTTTTTCATTTGGAATAGGTTCACCAGTAATCGCTGCCTCATCGATATTTGTTTCACCGCTATGAATCGTACCGTCAGCAGGAACGCGCTCACCTGGTTTAATTAGAATAATGTCGTTAATTTGTAATCGTCCAACAGGAACACGTTCTTCAGTTCCGTTTGAAATACGTAATGCTTCTTCAGGTTGTAGATCAAGAAGCGCTGAAATTTCTTTTTGACTTTTACTTAATGTATAAGATTCCATCGCACCGCTTAGTGCGAAGATAAAGATTAAAATCGCGCCTTCTGCCCAATAGCCAATGATTGCAGCGCCGATAGCAGCAAAGAGCATAAGCATTTCGACATTTAGCTCTTTCTCCTCAATTGTATCTTCAATACCTTCTTTTGCTTTTGCATATCCACCAACTATATAAGCAAGGATATAGCAAGTAATGCCTACATTCATTACATCGTTCTTTGTGAATAACCAACCAGCTAAAATGAAAATACCAGATGCGATTGCAAATATAAGTTCATAATGTTTCTTTAATGTATCCCATAAAGAGGGATGAGAAATAGACTTTTGTACTTGTAATGTTTTTACTTCTGAGTTCATTACTACTCGCTCCTTCCAAATTCTTATTGAGAAAAATAATCAAAATCGAAACCCCTATAAAACGACGAAAGCTGCCATCCGTAATGGATAGCAGCATTTCTGTTGAAACTGATTTTAATAGTTATTATGTTATAATTATTCTATAGTATAGCATATGTTTTCGTTAGATGATATGTTTTTGTTTGTTTAGAAACTGAAAACTTGTGTTTTCTCAATTCCTTTGGTATATATGAATACTGTTCATAAAAAGGTCGGAAAGGAAGACAACAAGTGAAGACAGAGAAATTTTTTACCCATCCGATTGGCGTATTTATCGCTGCAATAGTAGCAACTTTTTTATGGGGAAGTGCATTTCCTTTTATTAAATTAAGTTATGCTGAACTTGGAATTCAGCCACAAGAAGTTGGAGAGCAAATATTATTTGCTGGCTATCGTTTCTTTTTATCTGGGGTTATGCTTTTATTCTTCTTTAAAGCGTTAGGAAAAGATATGAATTTCAAAAAAGGAACGGGGAAGCAGTTAGTACAAATTGGTTTATTTCAAACATTTCTTCAATATATATGTTTTTATATTGGAATGAGCTATAGTTCTGGTATTGAAGGAGCTATCATTTCAGGAACATCATCATTCTTTCAAATTTTACTCGCGCACTTCTTATATAAAGACGATGCGCTCAATATGAGAAAAATAATTGGAGTCTCTATCGGATTTTGTGGTGTCATTTTAGTAAATGTGCCGAGTGATGGTAGTTTGTCATTCCATTTCGGAATCGGTAGCTTATTACTTCTGAGTGCAGCAATGTTGTATTCATATGGGAATATATTGGCGAAAGAAGGTAGTAAAACATTAGATATTGGCTATATGACAGCCTACCAAATGATTTTTGGTTCTATCGGACTATTATGTATAGGGGCTTTGCAAGTTGGAGTTATGCCATTTACATTTAGTATACATGCAATACTAATGCTTATCTATTTATCTTTCTTATCCGCAGCAGGATTTTGCATTTGGAATACAATTATGAAGTACAACAAGGTTGGAAAAGTATCAATGTACATGTTCTTTATACCTGTATTTGGTGTGTTATTATCGAGCATGATTTTAGGCGAAGCAATTCATTCGTTTGTATTATTCGGTTTAGCGTGTGTAGCTGTGGGAATTATTGTGGTGAATCGGGTGCCAGCTAAGCAGAAAATAGAGAAAGAAAAACAAGTAGCATAGATAACGAGAAAACGATTACAATGGAAGAACAGTGCTGTTCTTCTTTTTTTATATAGAAAAAGGATAATAGACTAGGTGTCACGAAAAAAGATACAAAAAGTATTTATTGAGGAGAACATATTATGAATCTACTTTATATGGTGTTAATTGCACAAATCATTCTTTTTTTAATTGGTGCAATGTACGCAGTAGGACAGACAAAAAAGACAAGAAATAATATGCCGTTACCTTTAGCGGTGCGCCTTATTCTTAGTTTTTCGTTAACAGCAAGTGCAATTTGGGTATGGTTACAAGATCCATCAGTAGATTATAGTACGTGGGTTGCACTAGGTATGACGTTATCAACTGTAGGGGATTTATTTATGGCAGGTTTAATTCCAATTGGTCACAGGCTAATTGGAGGGATGATTACTTTCGCGCTTGCGCATTGTTTTTATGTAAAGGCATTTTTGCAAACAGGCATTTCATGGAATGGTTTTTGGATTGGTTTACTCGTATACGGACTCTTTCTCATTATAGGATGGTTCTTCTTTATTCGAAATGAGAAACAAGATAAATTGTTTACGATAGGAGCGCTAATTTACGGATTGTGGGTTGGAGGAATGGCTTGCTTTGCGTTCGCCTTATACTATGAGAATACAGGAATATGGTGGATACCAGCTTTTGGTGGCTTACTATTTGTCATTTCTGATTTTATTATTGGCGTGACAGATATTGGAGGGCGCAAATTAAAGTATGAACCACTTTGGATTTGGTTTACATATGTAGCGGCTCAAATGTGTATTGTATATGTGGGAATATAAAAAGATACTCTTCGAATAGTGGATAGACTATTTGAAGGGTATCTTTTTTGTTACTATGCTACAATATTTTTTTGTTGTAGAGCAGAAAGGCTGTATTCATCTGCTGCTTTATAACCTTGGGATAATAAATCATTGATGTAAAGCTTGTTGTAAATAAAGCAGAAGACTAAGTTAGAGAATCCGAATGTAAACATACTAGCGACTAAAATAATTAAAAACCATTTCCAGTCTCCACGGAATATAGCAGGGAAGAAACCAAAGAAAAATACAGTCCAACTAAAACCAATTTTTGCTTGTTTAATTTGACCGGTATTTTCATTTTTAAGCATAACTTTCATAGAAAAAGTCCTCCTAAGTAACTAAAAATATAATGATAAATGCAAGATATATTATATCAAAATAATACTTGAATATTATTATTTGTATTTTTGTAATATTAGAATTGTATAATTCAGAATTTTGTGGAAAATACATAGTTGAAGTCTTTATAATAAAAGTAAAAAGATGATGAGATGGTGGAATGATGCAAAAGAAAAAACGTTTGCGTGAATTCTTTGGAACAATTGCAATTGCTTTTTTGCTCGTGTTTTTGGCGAAAATTTTCGTGTTTTTTCCTACGACTGTAAAAGGGGCGTCTATGAAGCCAACATTACAAGATGGGGATAAGGTGATTGTGAATAAGTTGGCAAAGCAATTTGAAAGTTATGGGAGAGAAGATATTATTGTTGTAAAGACAGATAATTTTTATGTGAAAAGGGTTATTGGTTTGCCTGGCGATGTTATTGAGGTGAGAAATGATCAATTATATG
>NZ_JAKUFR010000069.1:0-27173 GCF_022663555.1 Bacillus cereus group sp. BfR-BA-01381 | reverse complement strand
CCGTTTTACAAGTACCAAATTTATCTAATGTTTGTTGTAATGTTTCTTGGCTCATATTGCTCCAGTCTGAAACAAAGCGGAAAACAACAACATCTCCAGATTTTAATTTATAACTATCCGCTCCAACTTCTGCAGATTTATCATTTACATCATACAGCCAGCCACTTGTAGCCCCGGCTATTAGCCCATCAATGCCTTTTACATACGTTCCAAACGACATCGTTTCAGCTTCTACTTTGTCCCCCATGACTTTTTGCAGCAAGCTTAACGCTGTTTCCCCATCTTTAATTTGCTCTTCTTTCGGACATAACATAATACCCTTTTGTGATTCACCAACAATTGCAAGTTTTGCTGTATTTCCTTCAGCAAACGTAATATGTACTGTATTTGCAAAAGAAACAAATACAAGTGTAACTGCCATTATCGACGTAAGCAGCCATTTTTTTAACATTGCCATCCCAAAATTTCCTCCCTTACTACTATTCACACAAAAAAAGGCCCTTCAAGGGCGTGCAATTGACACTCTTTTTTTGTAAGTGTCGAACAAACTGTGCAACACCTCCTACCCGCATCATTCGCGGCTATATTTGTATAGGAAAAATAATTTTGTTCATGAACGTATCATTGTGATAACATTCACTTTTCTAGGCACAACTTACTTCCATTTAAGTTATCGTAAAACGATAAACCTATACATTCTGTAAATTATAAATTTCTGTATTATTTTACTATTGACATAGAATTTTGTCCATGCTTTATCGGATTTATTTTCTAAGAATAGTAACTTACTAACCTTTAACGATGCAAACTTTTTTCACTAATAATGACGCCATCTTCATCCACATACACATAATCATTCGGCTTCCATTCTACTCCTCCAAATTGCAATGAAATATTTCGTTCTCCTTTCCCTTCTTTTACACTTCTATTCGGCATTGTTCCTAACGCTAAAATACCTATATTAACATTCTTTAGTTCACTAGAATCACGAACATATCCATTCACAATAATTCCTGCTAGCTTTCTTTCTTCTGCAATAGCTGCCAAATTATCACCGAGTAACGCACAATTCGTAGATGCGCCGCCATCAACAACTAATACCATTCCTTCTGGTAATGTTTGCAACCCTTCCTTCACTAGTACATTATCATCCTTCACTTTTACAGTTGCAATTTTCCCGTGAAATTGTTCTTTCTTCCCAAAAGACCGAAAAGATTGGCGACATATTTGCAATTCCTTTTCAAACTCATCACATAGATCCGTAGTTTTCCACATCTTTTTCCCTCTTTTCCTTCTACTTTCTATTTAACATATTCTTGGATTCTTTTCGTTTCCCTGTCTAATGTTGCAATAATTTGTATGTGCGGGAAAGGACAGAAAAACTATTGCCTTAAGAAGCCACCTTTATTATAATCTATTTCACAGATAAATTTCAGAATATTTAAAATTAACCAAGTGAAAAAGGAGGGATTTTATGCAATTACAAACTGAGGTGAAAAAACAACCTAGTAAACGAAAGTTTAAAATGCCTGACGCGTACGTACTACTATTTTTTATTGCTTTACTTTGTGCAATAGCTACTTATTTCGTTCCTGCTGGAGAATTTAAAAGAGTTACTAACGGGACTGTTACAACGACAATACCAGGAAGTTACCATTCTGTTCCGCAATCACCGGTAGGGTTTGTTTCTTTTTTTACCGCTATTGAAAAAGGAATGACACTTGCTGCTCCAATCATCTTTTTAATTTTATTTACAGGTGGCGCTATTGCCATTCTTGAAAAAACAGGTGCTCT
The DNA here is from genome assembly GCF_022663555.1 of Bacillus cereus group sp. BfR-BA-01381. Lineage (NCBI taxonomy): Bacteria > Bacillati > Bacillota > Bacilli > Caryophanales > Bacillaceae > Bacillus > Bacillus cereus group sp. BfR-BA-01381. The sequence continues at coordinate 25,379 of NZ_JAKUFR010000069.1, read as the reverse complement.
AGACGGTTTAATCTATCATGTTATTAATAAATTTCGTAATCAGCAATTCCTTTTCATTTGTATAGTCGCCGCACTCTTTTCTATTCTCGGAACGACTGGCATTATCGTTAACTCAGTTATCGGCTTTATCCCCATCGGCATCATCGTTGCACGCACATTGAAATGGGACGCTATCGTTGGCGTAGCAATTATTTATTTAGGCACTTATGCTGGTTTTAATGCTACTATTTTATCTCCCTCACCTTTAGGTATTTCACAAAAAATCGCAGAACTTCCGATGTTTTCGGGAATTGGTTTACGTACAGCAATTTATATCTCTTTTTTACTTGCTACGATTATCTATATTAATTGGTACGTAAAACGCTTAAAAAAATCGAATAAAGGAAGCATACTCGGAGATAACTGGTTTCCAAGTAATGCTCTTTCAAGTGAGAAAGAAATAGAAAAAACTGAAGTTCCTTGGACAATACGTCACAAATTAATTTTACTCGTTTCAGCTTTATCATTAATTGTATTTTTAATAGGCGCTTTCCGCCTACATTGGACAGACGCAGAAATGACCGCTACCTTTATTTTCATCGCCATTACAGCGGGAATAATAGGTGGTATGAAAGCAAACGATATCGCTTCTACTTTTCTAACAGGCTGCCAAAATCTCATATACGGTGCTTTGATCGTCGGAATGGCTCGTTGTATTTCAGTCATTTTAGAACAAGGCAAATTGCTTGATACAATTGTTAATCAACTCGCACAGTCTCTCGAAGGACAAAGCCCTGTATTTGGCGTTATCGGTATGTATGTAAGTAGTGCTGCATTACATTTCCTCATTTCATCCGGTACAGGTGAATCTGTTATTTTCATTCCGATATTAGCTCCGTTAGCTGATTTCATGCACATTACACGCCAAGTTACAGTACAAGCTGTTATGCTCGGCGAAGGTGTAGTGAACTGCCTCAATCCAACTTCCGGTGTTTTAATGGGCGTTCTCGCAGCGAGCGGCATTTCTTACGGAAAATGGATTCGTTTTATGGCCCCTCTTGCATTTATTTGGTTTATCATTGGACTTATTTTTCTTATTGTTGGGGTTAATATTGAGTGGGGACCGTATTAAAAGATTCGTATTATACTTAACTTGATAAAATATCTATCCTATTTTCCTCTCCAATTCTATAAAAATCACTTATTCTAGTATAGATATAAAAAGGGATTAATCATAATGATCAATCCCTTTTCTCAAAGTAAAATATCTTTAATTATTTTAGTTCCAAATTTTATTTACCCATTCCGGATGATCAATGAAAGGATTACGATTATGTTGATATTTCGTAAAAATCACTTCATTACGCTTTCTCTCTAAATCATCGACCGGGTCTTGTTCATTCCATTTTAGTAAAACGGATAGTTTTCCCATGTATGGGTCTTTATTGTTATTCACCTTTTCATTTAGTTCTAAGTCTATTTCACCGTTGTCTCCCTCGTAACGAACTGCCATGTAAAATAGCATTCTAGCGATATCTCCTTTTACACTATCACGAGGTTCCCAAGAATCACTATCATATTTACATTCTGTCGCTTCCGAATGATTCACGCCACCATTATCAAAATCCAGATTTCCACGTGAACTATTTACAGATACATCCGTCGCTCTTAAATGATGCAAATCTGTTCCAGGTCCTGCAGTCGTTCCAAAATCACCATGTGATTTTGCCCAAACATGCTCTCGATTCCAGTTATCAACTCCTGAACCATTCGTAAGTTTCCCTTGCGAACGCCCCGTATATAAGAGTATCACATTATTTTTATTATTCGGATCTTCATCAGTATCTCTAAGCGCTTCCCAAACCGCACTGTATGATAACTTTGTATGATTATCAATAATATTATGAAGTTCCTTCTTTAATTCTAAACCAGTCTTTCCTATTGCATTATTATAATATGTATCGTCATAGCTTTTTACAGTAATCTCTTGTGGTGATGCAGAAGCTACTTCACCGTGTATAGTATCTGTGAATGATAGAGATGCAGAACCTAAAATAAAAAATGAAGATAGTGTAACCATAGCAATTTTTGTATTTCGAAACTTCATATACCCATTTCCCCTTTAAAATATAATTTGAAGCTATTAACTAAAACGTGCTTTTTAACCCCCGAAAGCTTTTAGAAGCCCATACCCCTTTTCTTTTTATTTAATACAAAACTTTATTGAGTCTGTATCATTTCCACACTTTTGACTTTTCTAATTTTCACAAGGAGTATTCCTCTTTAGCAAAGAACGTTAAAATATTCTTTACAATTTAAAAGTAGTTTAATGTTAACTTATAAACTTCCATTTATTTATGCAATAATGCATATTCGATAAATACTTCAAAAAACATTTTGAATAAAAAGCATTCAAAGAAAACCATGCAACAAAAAAGATAGAGTTTAGGACAGAAATAATAAAAATCAAGATGATAGCTCGACTTTTCCTTTTTCCATAACTGTCTTTATTTTTTGTGTAAAATCTTTCTTTCTCTGAATAATACGTACAAAAATAGATTGGGTACCATGTAGGCACCAATCTATTTTAATTAAAGAAACTGTGTCAATTCTGAGTTCACAACACGTTGTGCAGTAATGATAACACTTTCAGCTGTTAGCCCATAAACACTATATAGTCCACCAGGTTGATTAGGAACAATTTGAACTTCATATTCAAATGCTTGTCCAAAAGCAGGATGAACTAAACTTAGAGTTGCAAAAGTAGAAGCATTAGAATTCACATTGAAGTTTACCTGTTCAATCAACACTAATGAACCGTCAAGTCTAAAAACTCTAGCTACTCCAGTAAGCGGACCCGCAGTACGGTTAAGGATTTTCACCCTAACTCTATTTGCATTAGCAGGTTGATTTCCTACGTTTTCAATTGGTCCTGTAGTAAGAGCCAAATAACATCACCTCCATTATATTATTATGATATTCAACGATGCATATTGATGTTATAGTTTAATTACCCAATTTATTTTAAATAAAAAAGCTTGTTTCTTATATTTTTTATAAGAAACAAGCTTTTCTTTTTCAACTACCATGCCTAAGACAAGTTTATCCGTCTCGAAAAAATTTACAGTTACTTGACGTTTATGCTGGGACAGAACTACTACTATTTACTTTGCATTGAATCTATATATTTTTTAACTACTTCATATACATATTCTTGATTTGCCGCTGCTGTGTTTGGATTGTATTTTCCTCCGTTTGTTTTATTGTTAGATAACACTCGAATTCCTAAAAATGGTACGTCATACGCTTTTGCGATTTGCGCTGCAGCAGCGCCTTCCATTTCTTCTAGAGATGTACCGTATTTTGTATGGAACCACTTAATTCTATCCACTTCATTATTCCAAACATCTGCTGAACCAATCGTACCTTCAACTACTTTACCCTTTGTATATTTATCTTTTACTGCATGAGCTGCTGCAAGTAAATCCTTATCTCCTTCGTAGTATCGAATTTTCTCAGCATTTGGATCTTCCCCTGCACTTCCTTCAGAAGCCATTAAATCCATAGATATCCATTTTGTCGGCTCAATTCCTTGATTCTCATCCATATTTGTTGTTTTTAATGAACCTATATTTGCAACTTGTTTTCCTAAAACAATATCAAATACATTTAAATTTGGATCATGTCCACCTGATGTTCCTTGGTTAATAATCGCCTGAGGCTTATATTTTTCAATAGCTACTGCTGTAGCGGCTGCTGTATTTTCCATTCCTTTACCTGTTTTCGCTACGATTACAGGATAATTGTCGACAGTTCCTTTATAAAATACGAAAGTTCCAGACTTTTCTTCTTTGACATTTTTTAACCTTTTTGCAAACTTTTCAGCTTCTATCGGCATTGGGCCTTGAATTAAGATTGGTTTTTGATTGCTTTTTGCCTCAACTTGTTTCGGACTCGCATTACATCCCGCAAGTATCGAGAATGACAATGCAACAGTAGTTACTAGGACAGCACATTTTTTCAACGTATTCTTCTTCATAAATAATCTCCTTTTTCTCTTGTTGTTTTCTATACTCGATGCTTTTGGTCAAAACAAAAAAGTTCTAGAAATTGTAGAAGAATCTCTACTTTCTAGAACTACGGTAGTCAAAGTTAATTAAGCACATGCAAAATTATAAATCGGTAGCCCACATTACATAGAGCGACCGAATACTTTAACCCGTAGTCCAGTTCTTTCATTGGGAACTAGGTAGAAACGCTCGGACCATATTACCGAGTATATACGAGTGATGATGTGTAAAATTATTATATTGGTAATATATCAAACTTTTAGTGCACACGCAATCTAAATATGAACATTTTAAGAAAAAATAACAAAAACGTTCGTTTTTTATATACAAAAACGATGATAACATTCATTTTATAGCGGATAATACCACCAAAAAAACTTACATTCAAAAATACTAAACTAATGTGAAGATTCCCATGCCCCTCAAAGGTATCCCGCATTGGATTTTAAACCTGACTTTTTAGAGAAATGAATAGTCAAGATATGTATTTACTTTTGGTTTCAGATAATTGTTTTGTATTATTTATTATGAAATGAACAAATAAGGCGATTAAAGGAAAAGCTGCTCCAATGAGTAAAGTTACTTCACTATTAAATTTATAGTATGTATAACTTCCAATCCATGAACCAAAGGCTCCTCCCAAAAAGAAAATAGTCATATATAATCCATTCAGTCTATTTCTTATCTCGGGATTCAAACTAAAGATAACTTTTTGACCTAATAATAAATTTCCTGCTACACCAATATCGATGCAAATGCCTGAGATAAGTATTAATATCATACTAAATAGTGAATGATCTTGAACAAAAAATAATAGTATGATTGATAATAATACTAGCGCCATTGATACATTAGTCATTGTAAAAATATAACCTTTATCTGCTATTTTACCAATAATAGGAGTTAATAAAGCTCCAGCTATTGCAACAAATCCAAACAATGCAATTTCATTATTTGAGAAATGTAATGGCTCTGACCTTAATAAAATAGGAATAACTGTCCAATAAAGACTAAATGTTGCGAATAAGCATGCGTGATAAAAAGCTCTTTGTTGTAACGAAGAAGTATGTAGTAGTAGTTTTACCATAGAAGCTATTAAGTTTGGATATCGCATGTTACTAGTCGATATCACTTCATAGTTGGGTAAAAATTTTATAATTAACAGTAAGACAACAACTAAGATTATTAATGAAACAAGGAATACCATTCTCCAGCCGAACCAGTCAGCTATTCCGATAGATAATGGGCGAGCAATCATAATCCCAATCAATAAACCACTCATTACTTTCCCCACATATTTACCCGTCTCTTCAATAGGCACAATCCTCATTGTTAGCGGAACTAACATTTGAGCCGCACAGGCTCCAATGCCAATTATAGTTGTTAATAGTAAAAAAATAATTCCATTTGTCGAAATTAGCGTACCAATTAAAGAAAAAATAGTTATCCCGATAAGAATCCCTATTATCTTCTTACTTTTAAATAAATCTGCCATTGGTACGATAAAAAACAATCCCAATCCATACCCAATTTGCGTCAAAGTAGTAAGCAATCCAGATAAATCAGAAGAGATATCCAAATCCTTTGCAATGAATTGTACAATTGGTTGTGCATAATAAATATTTGCAGCAAGTGAGCCACAACTAATTGCTAAAATAAAAATTAGAAAATTTGTCTTGTTATTCAAATTTACCATTCCTCTCTGTTTTTCGGAACGTTCATTCCAAAAAAATTTAAAAAAGAAAGACTATAGGTCTGCAATAGTCTTATCCACTAGACGATAGGCTAAATTTTTCTCTTTTTTATATTTGGACATTATATTCAAGCTATGGTTTAAACTTAATAAAGAATATACAACTAGTTCCGTATCAGCCTCTTGTGAAATTTCCCCTCTCCTTTTTCCTTCTTCGATAACTTGCTTAAATACGTTTTCAAGTTCATTAAAATCATTTATGAGTATTTCTTCTATGGCAGGATCAATTTGTCCAATAAGCAGTGAAGAATTTGTTATCATACAACCTTTTGGAATATCATCTGAATAACATTTTTCAATATGTTGATAAAAAAAGGATGTAAGTGATGCTTTCGTGTTTATACCAGTAAAAAGTAAATTTCTCTTTTGAGAGCCATAGTTTTTATAATGTTCCAAAACCAGTTTAAATAGTGCATCCTTATCTCCAAAACTATCGTAGAGAGTAGAGCGACTTATACCCATCGTTTCAATAAGATCTGATATATATGTAGCATCATAACCTTTCTCCCAAAATAAATGCATAGCTTTATTTAAAACATGTTCTTTGTTAAAACTAATCTTTCTACCCATTTAAAAACACCCCCTATCATATAATTTAATATATTCTTTCTGGAACGATAAGTCCACAAAAATATTTCGAAATCAAGTCTTTCTAAAGAGTTATATAAATTTATTAATAAAAAATCAAAAGCACTTGAAGTTGACGTTGGGTCATTTTATATACTGTTAAGTAGCTACTATTTAGCAATTTCATTAAAGAAATTAGAAAAATAGGAGGTTTTTAGATGAAACAAAGCGATATTATTATTTATGGATGTGTCATTATAGGTGCAGGTATCGGACTAACATTGGATCATGCATTTCCTGGTGTATTAATTGGATTAGGATCAGGTTACTTACTTAAAAATCTTTTTAGTAAAGAAGAGTAAATATGGTATGAGGAAAATAATCGTTAACGATAAAATCTTAACGTTCAGAAAGGTAGGTTTATCAGTTGATACACATAAATAAAGTTGGAGAACTGACAGGCGTTACAGTACGGACACTACGTTATTACGATAAAATTGGATTATTAAAACCAGCATCAAAAACAGAAGTTGGCCATCGTTTATATACAAATGAAGAAATAAAAAAACTACAGCAAGTTCAATTTTTAAAAAAAGTTGGATTTCCGTTGCAAGAGATTAAAAATATGCTCGACTTCAATGAATGGGATTGGTCGGATAGTTTACAAAGTCAATTATCTTACGTAATAAAAGAGCAGGAACATTTAAAGAAAATAGAATTATCCTTACGGGAATTGATAAATGGAATTGCGCTAGAAGGAGAAGAAAGCTGGATTGCGATTCAGAAGATTATGCAATTATCCAGCAAAGATAAAGATATACAACAATATTATCGCGAATCTGTATTTAAAGAAAAAGAAATAAAGCTATTGGAAAAGGTTCCTAAAATGGCAAGTAACTGTTCTGATTCACTCGAATGGATTGCTCTCATCGGTCAGTTAAAGCATTATATGAAGGATGGCCCAAAAGCAACGAAAGTTCAAAATATCATAGGACGAATGGAGGAAAAACGCTTAGAAGAATTTGAAGGTGAGGATGAATTTCTAAATAAGCTTTGGGAGATAAGGATGTCTCCCGAACAATCAGAGAAACTTAGTTTATATCCAATCGATCAAGATGTGCTTCAGTTTATAAACGAGGCATATGCCATTTTTATGACTAAAAAAAATAATCCTGAGCCGAAATAAGGGGGAAAGCATAATGGGTACAGAGCAACTTCTCCTAATAGGCGGATTAGCTATATTAGACACGCTAAGCCCTACTACAATAGGAGTAACAATATATCTACTTTTAACAGATAAAGAGAATCTTACGAAACGTTTATTCGTTTATTTATTGACCGTAGCAGGATGTTATTTTGCTGTTGGCGTTTCACTCATGTTAGGATTAGATTTTTTGTTTAAATTTATTTCTGGCTTATTTCAAAATCGAATCGTAAGCTGGTTGTTATTTATTATTGGCGTCATATTATTCATCGCAAGCTTTTATATTCCACCTAAGAAAAATTCAGAGATCCCTTCACCAAAAACAAAAAGTATTTTTTCAATGATTGCACTAGGATTCACTACTACATTAATTGAAGCGGGTACTGCATTTCCTTATTTTGCGGCAATTGGTATACTGACTACTTCTAATCTATCATGGGTAGAATGGTCTTCTATTTTAGCCGGATACAACTTTATTATGGTATTGCCCTATCTCTTGCTGTTTCTCTTCTATCTCCTGTTTGGTCAGTGGATGCAAAAACCTCTCGAGAGGCTCCGAATGAAAATCGCTAATCATTCAGGATCAGCTCTGTCATGGATTATGTGTATAGTTGGCTTCCTCTTAATATTAAATAGCCTGGATTATTTATAGAACCTACAATCAGGGGAATATGTTTGAAACTACAGAAGTACTTACACCTACCATTCCCCCACACCAGTCCGTCTTTTACAGGCAGTTACTCTCCCTTCCATCTTCCTCATATTCACCTAATTTTGATGTAAGAGTCCTACTACCGGGGATAAAATATGATTCCAGCCAATTCACAATTATTTCTTCCAACTCTGGATGAAGTGGCTTTCTTGCCCCTTCTTCATAATTCTTTTTAAACTCTAATGTTTTAAACTCACCTTCAAAAACTTTCAAACTATGATCCATATTTTTTATTACATGTACTTCAGAATCACCCTTTACATACTCACCAATTCGCTTCGCTTTTTCAGGATCAGCCTGAATATCTTTATCACCAGCAATCGCTAGCACTGGACATGTTACTTGCTGTAAATCTTTATAAATATCATGCTGAAAATGCTCTCTAAACCACTTTGCGTTCATCGGTTTAAACCCAACTTTAATCGTATCTTTTTCTGTGTTCATCATTTTCTCTTTTATTTTTCCCATCTGCTTTTCTCCACGTTTTTCCACTTTGAGAAGACGCATTAACTTTCCTTTTATTCCTTTCTGCTCTTTTAGTTCTTTATATGCAATTTCTCTTTGTCTTTTCGTAGCCTCTTCTAATGATTCCGCAGCTCCTGTAAGAAGGATAAGCCCATTAACTGGTGTTCTTGCGTTTACTACAGTTGCCAACATACATCCTTCACTATGACCAGCCAAAATGATATTTTCTGGATCAACAAATGGTTGTTCTTTTAAATACGTAATCGTAGACTCTATATCACTAACTAAATCCCACATTCCAGTCTTCAGAAATTCTCCGTCACTCTTTCCTACTCCGCGCTTATCAAAGCGGAGCGTCACTACACCCAGCCCCGCTATTACATGCGCTAAATCTTTATATATGTTCGCCTCAAGCTTTAGCGGTACGATCGTTCCATCACGATCAATCTCTCCAGATCCCGCGATAATGACAACAGCCGCATACTTCCCATCAGCTTTTGGCTTTGTAATCGTACCTTGCAACGTAAATTCACTATTTATCGCTACTTCATATTCATCGAAGGTCATTATATTAGTCCTCCTTCTATTCAGTTATATCTAATTTGAATTTCAAACTCGCTATTATATTTTTGTACTCTCTTTCATCTTTCATCGGAGTGAAAACTGGATTCTCTGCAATACTTTGTAACATGCTTCGCTTTATAATCTCTTCATTTCTAACTGTTTTAGCGCCGAGTGGAAATTCTGCAAACCATCCATCAATCGCATCAAAATAAGAATCTCCATGTAAGTGTAGACTATTTACTGTGAAGCTTGCCGCACAAACTGCTACATATTTACGTAACATTTCTAATGCCTTTTCAAAATTCCCTTGCATACAATATACTTGTGCAGCAGCATAGTATACTTTTAAAGTCATATTGGGATGTAATGTTTCTATTTCATATATATCTATTAACATAAAAGCTCTATTTAAAATTACCTCTACCTTTTCAGCGCTTGAGGCATTTACTACTACATAATTCGGTATTGTCGCAACAAGTTGTATTAAATGTTGATACATACTAATTTGCATTATTTCATTTGCTTTTTCATTATTTCCAAGCATTTGATACGCCTGTGCAATTAAATCCTCCTCTGGAACGTTAGGACGTATCGTTTCGCCAAGCAATTGCAATACTTCATTCGCTTTATTGAGTATAAGATAGCAAGTCGCTTGAAACGATACCGCCTCTTTCACAAGAGAAACATCGTTACTTTCTTCTTGCACTCTGCTAAAGAGATGCATTGCCTCTTCTAACATTTCAATTCTTTTATCCGTATCCTCTGTTAACATATGGTGATTAATAAAAAGTAGTCCCATTTGAAGTAATAACGGAAAACAAGAATAATATTTTTTGATGATTCCTCTGCACTCTATCATTACTTCATCAAACGGTCTTTCACTAAAAGCTTCCGCTAGTCTATGATATAAATTCCTAATACCTTCCGGTTCCATTTGCGGTGTATAACAGATTAGTTCATCTATACTTACATTAAAGTACGATGCTAACAGTGGTAAAAATGTAATATCCGGATAACTCTGCCCTGTCTCCCACTTAGAAACAGATGCCTTCGTAATACCGATATAAGCCGCTAACTCTTCCTGTGTAATTCCCTTTTCTTTTCTCTTATCCGCAATTATTTTATGAATGTTTATCTCCTTCACACCATCACCTCATACTTTTATTATATGTTCTTTTTTCACACAAAATATAGATTTAAAGTCGACTTTCGTTAACAAAATCAACTGTTAGGAAACATCTCTCTAAAATGAAAGGCAGGAACATATTTGATATGCTCCTGCCTTTTTATTGTGGGGTACTGATACTAGCCATCTAGTTAAGATTTTGAAGCGCTTCAAAATCAAAAATTTCATCTCACCACAGTTTTCTATGGGAATCCAGTGAACGGCTTATTTACATAATTATCGTTATTGGAAGTTATTTTAAACTTCTCCTGATTGGAGAGATTCAATTCTTTTCTAAAAAGGCATCCACTTATTCGTTATGTGTTTTATACTTGTTTTCCTTGCTCTTGTAAACTTCCAAAAAGCTAAAAATAGTATGAGGAACGGTATTCCTTGAATGAAGAGAAATCCTCCTAAAAAATAAAGTACACGACTAACTAGAGGAGGAGCTGTTGCCGAATCACCCGCAACATAAGCTCCATAATTAGCCACCACACCTGCATAATCAGCTATCCCGCCTATAAAAAAAGCCACTGGACTTATGAGTAGGTTTATCCCTAAACAGACTATTATCAATGATAGGTTTTTAGCCTTAATTTTTGATGAACTAGACAAGAAAAATAAGAATATTGCAGTGCCGAATATAAGAAACAGTAATACATAATAAATTCCCATAATATCCCTCCAAGACTTTAATTGTACCATCAATAAGGGCAATTTTGGATGAATATGATATTCGTATATAGTTAACATAACGTCCTATTATCAGTAGCAAGGATAAAGGAGAAATCCGACTCTCACAAGGGAACCTCCTTTTTTCGATCTATGGATCTATGCATTTTTTATACATTCCTATTGTGGCGCGGTTTTAGGTTTCTCGTTATTTACTGGATTAGCAAAAAAACTGTATAAAATCTTGCATGCTCTTAGCATAGTTTTTTTCAAACATACTGGCATTTCTTAAACTTTCATTAAAACACTCTCCCTTCCTTTGTCTATCTTTGTGAGTAACTCTTCTTGTTTATTTAAAGTCCTCCCCCCAAAGCCAAACAAATGATTCAGTTTATCCAGTATGTAAATAAAAAGGACAATTAGCCCCATAATGGACTAACTATCCTATAAATTATTATCTAAATTAAATAAAATTAGAACTTCTTTTCCTATGTATCATTATTTCGTTATCTCACCAAACTGCGCTCTCGTCACTTTCGCCAAGTCATCCACTTTAAGTTCAATTTGCATACCTATTTTCCCACCACTTACAATGATTGTTTCAAGTGATTGAGCACTCGCATCAATACATGTAGAAAATAACTTCTTCATTCCGACTGGTGAACAACCACCGCGAATGTATCCTGACACTTTCGTAATATCTTTTACAGGAATCATTTCAATTTTCTTTTCACTTACTGCTTTTGCGGCAGCTTTTAAATTTAGTTCCTCATCCACCGGAATAATAAACACATGATAATTTTTACTATTCCCTTGAGCGATTAACGTTTTATATACTTCTCTCACTTCTCGTCCAATTTTCTCGGCTACTGATACGCCATCAATTTTCCCATCGTCTGGATCATATGACATCATCGAATATTCAATTTTTTCTTTATCTAATATTCGCATCGCATTTGTTTTATCTTTTTTCATAACGTTCTCCTTAAAAGGTTATTTCATATTATTAAGTTTTATTATACACCCTTTTCCATTTCTCCTACATAACTTCACGTATTTTTCAAAACTAAAAATATTGATAATTCAAAAATCATCTGATATAATTTGGAAAAACTTATGTTAAGGAGAGATTTGTCATGCGAAATGTTAATACTTCTTTCCAACTTCATCATCATACGTAACGCCGTGTATCCGAAGAAAAATTTTTCTTCGTGGGTACAGGGCTTTTCCTGTTGACCCACGAAGCGTTCATAAAGCTATGTGGGTATTTTTATACCTGCATAGCTTTTTTTAATTTAAAAAAGGAGTGATTAAGATGGAAATGAGAAATGTAAAAGGAACGAAAGACTATTTACCAGAGGAACAAGTACTACGAAATAAAATTAAAAGAGCGTGCGAAGACACGTTTGAACGATACGGATGTAAACCGTTAGAAACACCAACGTTAAATATGTATGAGCTTATGTCTTACAAGTACGGCGGTGGTGAGGAAATATTAAAAGAAATGTATACACTTCAAGATCAAGGAAAACGCGATCTTGCCTTACGTTACGATTTGACAATTCCATTCGCAAAAGTCGTTGCAATGAATCCGAACATCCGCCTCCCTTTTAAACGGTATGAAATTGGAAAAGTATTTCGAGATGGGCCAATTAAACAAGGAAGATTTCGTGAGTTTATACAATGTGACGTTGATATAGTCGGTGTAGAATCTGTCATGGCAGAAGCGGAACTTATGAGCATGGCGTTTGAACTGTTCCGAACGTTAAACTTAGAAGTAACGATCCAATATAATAACCGAAAATTGTTAAACGGTATTCTCGAATCTATTAACATCCCTACTGAACGAACGAGTGACGTCATTTTATCATTAGACAAAATCGAAAAGATTGGGATAGATGGTGTACGAAAAGATGTATTAGAGCGCGGAATTTCTGAAGAAATGGCTGATACGATATGTAATACTGTTTTATCTTGTCTAAAGCTTACAATTGCTGACTTTAAAGAAACTTTCAATACTCCACTCGTTGCCGAAGGAGTAAACGAATTACAACAATTACAGCAATATTTAATCGCTCTCGGAATAAATGAAAATGCTATATTTAATCCGTTTTTAGCACGAGGACTTACAATGTACACAGGTACCGTGTATGAAATCTTTTTAAAAGATGGATCGATTACATCCAGCATCGGTAGCGGCGGTCGATACGATAATATTATCGGAGCATTCCGTGGTGATAACATGAGCTATCCAACAGTAGGCATTTCATTCGGTTTAGACGTTATTTATACAGCACTATCGCAGAAAGAAACACTATCATCTACAGCGGATGTTTTTATCATCCCACTCGGAACAGAGTTACAATGCTTGCAAATTGCTCAGCAATTACGTTCTACCACTTCCTTAAAAATCGAACTTGAACTAGCAGGACGCAAATTAAAACGTGCTCTGAATTATGCCAATAAAGAGAATATCCCTTATGTGCTTATTATTGGGGAAGAAGAACTTAGTACAGAAACCGCTATGCTACGGAATATGAAGGAAGGTAGTGAGGTGAAGGTTTCACTTTCTTCTTTAAAAGACAATACACTAAATAAGTATTTTAATACATCTACTACGTTATGATTGTGAATTGTTTTCAAAATGTAAATGTTATAATAAAAAACTCCATTAAAAATAATGGAGTTTTTTCGCACAATTTAATTTTGTTTAAATATAAATGTCTGTTTATATTTTCTTTCCGCTTCACAGTCTTTTTGTCCATTTTCCAACGCTCTAGAAGGCTTTTCTTGCCAAGTTATAATAACTTCAAGTTCATTAGACTGAACGGATATAGGAAAATTCGCATGATTAAAAGCAACTTCTTTACTTAACACATGATCTTTTTTAGAAGTGAAAAGTTCATACTTCGTTTGAGAATCTGGTTCATTTCGAAACACTTCAACGGTTACATGATAAGCGTCCTTCCCAATATCTTGAACCTCGAAACCATACGTATCAAAAACATCCTTTTTAGATGTAACTAAACCAGTTTTTTTATCAGGTTGCTTAATTTCTATTTTCCATCGATCTGACGTTTGAGAAATCGGTAAATGCTTTGGAGAAAAAGCATGAACAGTGAAAGAACTTCCAATTACGAAACAAAATATGCATAAGAACGAAAAAAGCATTTTTTGCATTATGATAACCTCCATTGTTTTAAGTTTTGAATTACTGTTCCCTAAAAGCAATGGATATATTATCCCTTAAACGAAAAGTACCTTCATCCCTTTATAGAATCTCGTATACAAGCTTTTAAACAACTGAGATTAACTTAATAATCTAGTCAAATATTTTTCACTTACTGTCTGATCAATGTGGATAACGTCCCTTCCTCTTTTTGAGTTGGTTTTTCTATTTTATAGATAACCAATAATTAGTTAACATAAAAAAATTATATTCTACTAAAATCTAAAAATATATAATATCCAATCACCTATTATTTTTGGTAATATATAGATATTGATTATTTTAGGAGGATTCACTTTGAAAACCTACATCCAAGCACTAAAGTGGACTACAGGGATCTATCATCTTTTATTACTTCCTTGTTATTATTTATTTCTAAGTCACGTTAACCTATATGGGATACCTTTACTTCTATTGATTGTGTTACATATCACTACTATTTTATTAGCTAAAAAAGTAGACATGAATACGTACCCTCATTATATCGGCATTATCGTTACTCTAGTTGCCTTCTTTCCTTATATAGTAATCGTTCTACATATTATAGCAGCCATTTTCCTTTTATTAGATGCGGCTTCTATGAATGCAAAAGAAGTGTATAATTCATAACAGGATAAAATGAAACTTTAATCAGTAGAGTTTTGAAGTCAGTTAGCAAATTGCAAAATTTACATAATAACGTTATTGCTAACACCCAAAAAGGATTTACTTTTTAAGTAAATCCTTTTTCAAATTCCCCTCCTTACTCCAGACCAATAAAAGAATATTCTGTTTAACTTTTATAAATTTCTAAATATTTATAAAGTATTCAAATTAACATACATTTTAGTTATGTAAAAAACTAAGTGTAAAGGAGATGAATTCATGCTAAAAAAATTGATAGTAGGTGCAGTAGTAGCCATTTCATCATTAACTGTAGGGTTAGGATCAGTATCAGCTAGTACCGAAAAGGATTATTCGATTACCTCTTTTGAATATGTAACTGTAGATGAAAAAACTGTCGATGCGTTTAACAAATTTGGTGCTCCGTCAAAGGAAGACGTAAAAATAACGTTAGTTCTACCGAAACAAAATCAAAATGGAGACTGGTTATCTTATGGATTTTCGAGCAAAGAAAGTTTAGAGTCTTTTATTGAAAAAGATAAACAAAGATTGAATCATACAATCACTCCCCTTGGGGTTGGCGGGAGCGGAGCTAATAGTACAGACTTCTATGAACATGCAAATAAAGGTGGCGAGTATTTTTCTCTTAGTAGTGGTTTTAAAAATTTGCCTCCTAGTTGGCAAAATAGAATTTCTTCTGTAAGTACAGCGTCCCCTACTGCTAGCTATTCAACAACGCTATGGGAACATACTTCAACTGAAGGATATGGAAAAGGTGTTGTTTTTAAACACGCTGATTGGTATGGAAAAACTGTAAACTTGAATGACTTCGCAATTTCAGCAGTTGATGTTAAAAAGTAAAAAACATGAAAATAAAAGGTGGCTTCACATATGGAAAACACCTTTTATTTCTACAACTCTTAACTATTATTTTTCGTATTCCTACTCTCCAAAACTCTCTCCATATTATGAGTTGCCCATTCCATCATTAATAGAATCATTGGACGAAGCGATTCACCAAGCTCGGTTAACGAATATTCTACTTTCGGGGGGACTTCACGGTACACTTCACGATGTATAATACCATCTGCTTCAAGTTCTCTTAGCTGCAGTGTTAACATTCTTTGCGTGATATTAGGTTTTAATCTTTTTAATTCATTAAACCTCTTTGTACCATCTAATAAATGATACAAAATAACCCCTTTCCATTTCCCACCAATAACCTCAACCATAGCTTCAACTGGACAAGAATATTTATTTAGAAATGGGTAATTCACATTATTTTCGTTTGAACAATCCATAAAAAATCCCTTCCCTTAACATTAGTATCTTTTTTGATACTATACCACATAAATGTGCGTACTTGTGTCTATGTTACTTTAAAAATATAATTTACTTACAAAATAAATGAATGGAAAGAGGAACTTTTATGACAAATACAAACCAATTTACAAAAGAAAAAATTATGGAGGCTTTTCATTTCAGACATGCATGTAAAGAGTTCGATCCTATGCAAAAAATTTCAGAAGAGGATTTTAATTTCATTTTAGAAACAGGCAGATTATCTCCTTCTTCTTTCGGATATGAACCTTGGAAGTTTGTTATCGTACAAAATAAAGAAGTAAGAGAAAAACTACAACCATATTCATGGGGTGCTGGTGGGCAACTCGCAACAGCTAGTCACTTTGTCATTGTTCTTTCAAGAAACATGAAAGATATGCATTATGATGCAGATTATATTAAACATATGATGAACGATATTATTGGATTGCCTGAAGACGCGCAAAAAATTAGATACGAATTCTTCAAAAAGTTCCAGGAGTCAGATTTTAACTTATTACAATCCGAGCGTGCTGTATTTGATTGGGCATCTAAGCAAACTTATATTGCTTTAGGTAATATGATGACGAGCGCAGCTCAAATCGGGATTGATTCTTGTCCAATAGAAGGATTTGATAAAGAGAAAGTAGATTCTTTACTTCGTCAAGAAGGCATTATCAATGGAGATAACTTTGAAGTATCTGTTATGGTTGCCTTTGGTTACCGTAAAGAAGAGCCAAAACGTGATAAAACAAGACAGACTATGGATGAAATTGTTGAATGGATTGAATAAGATAACATGCGCTCCTTATAGCTGTATACTCATACGAAAAAAGTAGAATTTCATTTCTCTTATGTATGAAATTGGTTTTTCATGGAAAGATATATTAGTATGTATGCAGTTGAAACACTCTATTTATTAGAGTTGGACAGGAGGAGAATGAATATGTCTGATATTGAAGTTGGCGAAGTGTTTACTCTTAGTGATGAGAATAACGAAGAGCAAGAAGTAGAAGTACTTGGAGCGATGGATGTCGAAGGCGCAGAATATATTGCCGTTGCCTTTGTGGAGGATATCCAAACAGAAACTGAGGAAGACATTGATATTTTCTTTTTAAAAGTAGAAGAAGATAATGAATTCTCATACATTGAGAATGATGAAGAGTTTGAAAAAGTATCTGCTGCGTTTGAAAAGATTTTGGATGAGCAAGAGCAAGAAGAATAGGAATGAAACAGACGAGGGCGGATGCATATCCGCCCTCTTTTTTATTCATCACTCATCCAAAGACTTATGTAGCAATTCCAGTACATCTTTCATCACAAAAGGAACGTCTTTTTTCACATGCTCAGCGAATTCAGAAACGAGACGTAATGTTTTTACACTTTCAATCGGATGCTCGCCTGACGCACTTTCGGCAGAAAGCATAACAGCATTCGTTCCGTCGAGCACAGCTTGAAACACATCGGTCACCTCAGCCCTTGTTGGAATAGAATGCTCTACCATGGATTGCAGCATTTGTGTCGCTGTAATAACATATGTATTCGTTCGATTACATTCCCGAATCATCATTTTCTGCAAAAGCGGGATAAACTGGAACGGCAACTCTACTCCTAAATCGCCCCTTGCAATCATAATTCCATCTGCTTCTTTACATATATCTTGAAAATTTTCAATCGCTTCCATCGTTTCTATTTTGGCAATTAAATTAGGTGATGTTTCTTTATACTGTTGTATGAAATCTCGTATTTCTTTTATATGGCTAGGTTTTCTTACGAAAGAACATGCGATAAAATCAACACCCTCTTCTAAAAGAAACTGAATGTCTTTTTTATCTTTCTCTGTAATAGCTGGTAAACGAACGATTGCGCCTGGTAAGTTCACCCCTTTATGAGATGAGATATTACCACCTGCTTTGACCTTTGTTTCTATTTTATCCGTACTTACCTTCTCAACGATTAACTCAACTTCACCATCATTCATTAAAATTCTACTTCCGACTTTCACATCATTCGCGATCCCTTCATAATCAACACTTGCTTCCGTACTACTCCCTGTAACTGGTTGCGTATGTAAAATAAAAGAACCTCCCGCCTGAAGCGTAATTTGTTCTCCTTTTATTTCACCTAACCTTATTTTAGGACCTTGTACATCGCCTAAAATTTTAATAGAATCGTCTAACGATTTGACTAAACGAATAATATCTTTATGACTTTCATGCGTGCCATGTGATAAATTTAGCCGAACAATTTTCATACCATTGCTTATTAACTGCGCTAACGTTTCTTTCTTATTGCTTGCTGGCCCAATTGTACAAATTCGATCGATTGTCATTTTTATCACCATCCTTTTTCGTTAGGATTCCCATAAACTTTCATTACACTCTCAACATAAAAAAGCCTACTCCCACAAGTAGGCTTTTGAAACTACGAAAGTTTCGTTAATAACTGATTTAAATCTTTTTTCGTTTTCGTCGTTAATGACTTCATTTTAGTAATATCTATCTTTTCTTTCTCCGCTCCTACAATTAACGGATACATACTTTGTCCAATTGTTTTAGATTCAGCTGGGTGTGATGTTTCTAACTCTTTCTCAATTACATCCCACTTTGCATTAATTTGTTTTCCAAGTTTATTTACTGTTTCTAATTTCGGATTAGCAGCTAATTGCTTGTCTAAGCTATCAATTAATGCAGCAACTTCTTTTACATTTGTTTTCACCGCTACGTTTTTCTTCGGATCTTTCGTTGTTTTTCCGTCTGAGTTTGTACTTGTACTTTGATCTGTTGTTTTCCCGCTAGTCGTTTGATCATTCGTCTTTCCTGTCGTCTCTTTTTCTTTTGTTTTTACATTCTCATTTTGAGTTGACGTTTTACCGTTACTTTCTGTTCCTGATGATTCTTTCGTATTTTTTGCATCTTTATCTGTTTTTTCATTTGAAGAAGTATTTGTTTCTTTTTCAGTATCTTTCGTTGTTTTTGACGCTTCATCTGCACTTGTCGTTTTTGATTCTCCTTCATTTTGCGCTGTTACTTGCTCTTTCTTTTCTGTTTCTTTATCTGCTGACGGACTACAAGCTGCCATAGTAAGCATTGTACCAATTGTTATCGATGCGATAGCGACCTTTTTCATTTTCATATAAATCCCCCTATGTTTACGTAATTTATCCTCCCCTTTACGATTCGATTTCCCCTTAAAAAATCCCTTTTCATACGAATTATCATTTTTCCGACAGTAATCTTCATAATAATACGTACAAAAACCGATAAAACAATTTAAATATTCGAGTTTCTTCTACTTCATTTTTCTTCTCTTTACTAAAAGAAAAAGAGTATATTGTCATATAAAGAATTACGATCCTCATATGACGATATACTCTTCTATCAAATTTTTCTCTTTCTTGACATTTTATTTATACAAAAAAATAAAATTTTCTTTCGTTTTTTTGTTTCTCAACAATTGTTAACATAATATATTTATGAGTAACCACCATTCGAATGAATAATTTGCCCTGTAATCCATTTTGCTTCTTCACTGACTAAAAAAGAAATTAAGCGTGCTGCATCCACCGGTTCTCCTACTTTACCTTGTGGAAACTTCCATACTAAATGATGATTCAGCTCCTCTGTAATCCATCCTGTATTCGTTGGTCCTGGATCAACAGCATTCACTGTAATCCCCTTCTCCATCGCAACTGGTGCTACTGATTTTGTAAATGCTTCAATTGCTCCTTTCGTCGCTACGTATGCTAGTTCATCAGGCATTGGCCCGAGTGACTGCCCTGAAGTAAGATTAATAATACTGCCACTCGCCTTGCTTGCATAATGTTTTATAAATAATGAACTTAATAACATAGTAGCGCGAACATTTACTGTATAATGTTTATCTAACTGCTCTACATTTAATTCTTCGATTCTCGTATGAGTAGCATACGCTGCATTATTAATTAAAATAGATGGATCACCTAACCGTTCTGATACCATATAAAACAAACGGTTTGGCGAATATGACTGCGATAAATTGATTTCTGCCATTTCACAGCGAACACCTAAACTTTCAATCTCCTCTTTCAACAAAAAGGGCTCTTTTTCATGCATTCCCCACGGCATCGCTTTATCATACTGAGACCAGTACGTGAAAAAAATGTCTATTCCTTTTTGAGCAAGCACCTTGCATACAGCTGCACCAATTCCATTCAGACGAGTTGCCCCTGTTACAATTGCTATTTTCTTCACCTTTTCTCCTCCACCTATGGATAAATCCTCTGCACGAATACAGAGGATCTATCTTTTTATTCAATATTTGACAATATACGTTCTGCACCTAATTTTAAAATTTTAATAAAGATATAATTTACAATTGTAAACATTACAAATAAAACGATAAACATAACCCACAGTCCCACTTGAAGGAAGAAGTATAATAGACTTACTCCCGCTACAATAACTAAAGCTATTAAAATATTAGCTAAAAAATTCCACAAAGTTGTATAGCGACTCTTAAATAATTTCTGCTCTGTATCCCAATGTATATCTGCAGTTTGTGCATCCCAGCGTGTGCCGATTAAATTAATTAACAATAAACCGTTCGCACTTAATAAGAACCAAAGAACCATAAATACTGGAGAAATTCCCGCTACAACTGCCATCGTAATACCGAACACTGCTAAAATAATTACATTAATTAACCAAGCAGTGATCGCTTTCGCAAAAAAGATATCCGAAGCTTTTACTGGTAAATAACGATTCACAAACCAAGAGCTTCCATCACGTGAGAATGAAGTTGTTGCGATGACGTTACTTCCCATTAAAAATAGAGAGGCACAAAGGCCAACACCAATTGCAAGTCCTGCTGATTTTGGATTATCAATATATCCCATGATCCATTTTAAATTCCCATCTTGCACGAATAAAATGAAGAACAACATAATCGGCATAACGAAAGTTTGTACGATACAATTTAAGAAAAATTGTGGTGTACGGAATAACGTTTTAA
This sequence comes from Bacillus cereus group sp. BfR-BA-01381, assembly GCF_022663555.1. Taxonomy (NCBI): domain Bacteria; kingdom Bacillati; phylum Bacillota; class Bacilli; order Caryophanales; family Bacillaceae; genus Bacillus; species Bacillus cereus group sp. BfR-BA-01381. The sequence goes on along the minus strand of NZ_JAKUFR010000069.1, from coordinate 4,084 downwards.
ATTCTTTTTTCACATATGCTTTCAAATGTGAACTTTGTACCGTAGATTTCTGTAAGCCTTCTGCTGAAATGACTTCTTTTTTTGCTGTACTCGTTGAAAGTCCAATAACCCCTTTTAAATATGTACGCTCTGCAATGTAATAAAACAACACAAAAAATACAAATGAAATAACTGCAAAGATTATTACGTATAAAGGACCCTTCCAATTTGCATTTTCTACTAATGCTACTGCTCCAAAATATGTAGTTGGAAAATAGTTTGTCATTTGTACTAAAAGAGAAGATTGGTTGTTTGCAAGGTAATCCGCAATTGCATCTTCAGAAAACGAACTTTTATTTTTCCACTGCAAAAATACGTTAATTCCTACAATAAATAGTATACTTACGATTCCAATAAATATATTTCCTCGGTCTTTATTTTTCCCTATATTTGTATACCTCATAATAACTGTCATGAGTAATGAAGCTAATACTAACGGCACAATTGGGAAGAGTAAGTAAATGAAAATCATATATATGTAATATGTAATAAATGCGCCACTTTTTAAACCGTATGTAATGAAGATTGATAATAAAATAAATGAACTCATTACATATTGTGTAATTAATACGGTTAAAAATTTGGCTGAAATAATTTGCGCTGGTTTTAACGGTAATGGTAATAACATTTCAATGTCATTGCTGTAGTAAAATACAGTTAAAATGTTCGTAATACTCATTAAAAATACCCATATACTCGCAATCGCAAGTCCCATTGCGATAATCATTCCTGGATCTTGCCCTAAATGTATCATTCCCTCATACATTGCATGCGTGATAGAACCAAACAGTAAAAATCCGACAAATAAAATAGCCGCAAATGAAAATACATACGCCCATCGCTTCTTCTTATCTGTTATAAAATCTGCATAATTTAATTTCAATAATACTTTCGTTAACGTCCAAATTTTACTCATTGCCCGTCATCTCCAAGAACATTTTTTCAAGTGATTCATTGGATTTAAAATGATCTCTCATTTCATCTAAATTCCCTTTGAACTGCAAATTCCCCTTATTAATAATCGCGACGCGGTCACATAATTTTTCTGCCACTTCTAATACGTGTGTAGAGAAGAATACAATCTTTCCTTTATCCGCATGTTCTCTCATCATTTCTTTTAAAATATATGCAGATTTCGGATCCAGCCCCGTTAACGGTTCATCTAAAATCCATACATCTGGCTCATGCACGAGCACACCAATAATAACAATCTTTTGTCTCATACCGTGCGAGTAACTTTGTATTTGATCCGATAACGCATTGTAAAGATCAAATTTCTTCGCTAAAGACTCGATTCGTTCTTGGCGTACTTCTTTCGGCACTTCATACATATCTGCCATAAAGTTTAAATATTCAATTCCCTTTAATCGTAAAAACATATCTGGACTATCTGGGACATAACCAAACGTCCTTTTCGCTTCCATCGGATTTTTCATAATATCTATACCATTAATCGTAATCGTCCCTTTGTCCACCCCATGGATACCAGTAATCATCTTAATTGTCGTTGATTTACCGGCACCATTCGGTCCTAAAAATCCAAAGATTTCTCCGCTAGGCACAGATAAACTTAAATCTTTTACTGCATAGGTAGAACCATTATAACTTTTTGACACATTCGTAATCTCAATCATTCCATCCAATCCTTTCCTTAATTACCAAATAACTATATCAACATTATAGCATACTTCTATTTTCAGATTTTTGTATTTTTCAGTTTTTTAACCTTTAAAATAAATATACAAACCTAATCCAACGATTAAAACGACAGCTAGTATAATATAAATCATCGTAAGCCTTCTAATATTCCCCTTTGTCGCTTTACTATAATTTGCATCACCATTTCGCCCAATTAACACCGTCGCGACTACAGTAATCACTACAAGTAATACAACGACCATGATCCAAGTTAGCATACCTTCCTCCCCCTCCTTACAACCATTTTACAATATTATCCTCTTTATTTCGCAGTATATTTCCTCTTTTTACTATTATTATGAAGTAAACTGGAAAACTATTATTACCATTTCTATCCATATGTGATATATTTATAACGTAACGTGATTTATTTCTAACATTGAAAGGAGAATCTATCATGAAAACAACTTGGATAAAATATTTAGGGTTTCTCGGTTTCTTCGGTTTCCTCGGCTTTTTTTATGAAAAAGGATTGTTTACTATGTTTTGTTTCTTCTCCTTTTTCACAACGTATAGAACGGTTCAACACGATGAACTATTTGAACAAATCGTCAATAAATCGTGCCGTAATGCTTTTATCGTTACATTACTAACTACTGCTATCATTCTGTTTATTGAAATGTTATTTCCAAACCCAGTACTACAAGAGATTGATATCGCCCTTATTTTCAGCACACTCATTCTTACGTTCGGGTTCTCTATGTTCTTTTACGATAAACCTGTTGACGAAATGGAAGATGCACCATGGCGTTCGTAACGAAAATAAAAGAATATCGCGCTAAATTGAACATGACACAAGAAGATTTAGCAAAGAGCGTTGGTGTACGTCGTGAAACAATTAGCCACCTTGAAAAAGGAAAATACAACCCTTCCTTGCAGCTTGCTCACGATATAGCGAAGGCACTTCAAAGTACGATTGATGAGATTTTTATTTTTGAGGATGAATAAAGTGAAACTTTAATCAGTGGGGGTTTTCTTCTCCCCACTGATTATTAGTTGAACCAATCGGACTTTTATTGGCAGCCCGACCCCCACCTAAATTCTTTGCTTTCGCTGCATTTTGAGGTGGGGGGGCTTACTGCCCATTAAAGTGGGATAAAAAATACCGGCATTCTTTTCACAAAGAATACCGGTATTTTTCATTTATACAACTATCACCCATACAAAACCGCATGAAATACGCCCAACAGTAAATATTGGTCTTCTATATAATCTTCATCGTATACATTCATCTCGATGTGATACATATCTTCCTCAAGACGAATATTCCAATCTGCGATTACATAGCCCTTTCGTAATAACTTTCCCATCCCAAAAGTAGTTTTATGAACAACAAATTCTTCCGCCTTATATGTAAAGGTAAATAAGAAATTTGCATCTAATAACTTTCCGTCACATACAAGTATTTCATGCTCTACATCATGATTATCTTTGTACGTTACTAAAATCCTTCTTTGGCGCTGCCTACTTACATCCTTTGCAACAACGCGAATATTGTCCTTACTATCCTTTATTTCATAAATGATATTACTACCGACTTTCGGAATAAAGTCTAGCACTTTCATCAACGTATTTTTATAATAGCCCCGTACTGCGCCTACTCTTTCGCTTTCATTATAAACCTCTATTGACGTCGTATCCGCCTTACTATCACATAATCGTTTGTAAGAAAGCTGCATCATTCGCTCTCCTCTTAAGTACTGATCAAACGTCACAGGATATTCTATTGCACGCAGTTCTTTATTTAACTCATATAAATAGCGTTGAACACTCTCCACTAATGTTGTAGTAGAGATACTCTCCGGAAGCTCAAATTGTTGCCAGCTGGAAGAAACTCTCCACTGATTGTCCTCTTCATAAGAGAAACTAAGAATGATCTCTTCACGGTCAGGCGTTTCATAATTCATATGTACGTTCTGCCCGTGTTGCACTTGCTCCATCCACTGTCCTAAATAAATGCCGAGCTCTGCGACTTTCATGCATGACTTCTGAAAAAGTGTGCTGTCACCTACGCGAATCGTTACATCCCCTTCGATATAGCCCTTTGAATAGGCATCATACCGTGGTTCATCCTTTTGCGGGATATTCTTGTCTAACTCAAATAAAAACGTTAACATCCTTCACTCACCTCTAGTTGTTACACCGATCGTACCTATAAAATGAACGCAACTCAAATTATATCGACGATTTTTCCAATATATCTACCGTAACTTAAAATATATCAACGATTTTTTCGATATATCGACGATTCGACAAAGAATATCGACTTATCAACAAATATCGACACGATTAAAATGAAACTACCTTTTCTTCCGCCACTTCTACAAGTTCTAAAATTTGCAGCAGG
>NZ_JAKUFR010000068.1:0-28687 GCF_022663555.1 Bacillus cereus group sp. BfR-BA-01381 | reverse complement strand
GCACCCTTTGCCTGCGCATCCGCAACTAGAAACTCTAACTTTCTCGTCTTATTACCACCAGCGGTTAAACCAAGTAAATCATCTCGTTTAAAATAAATAGTCGGCCCGCCAAGTGCCTCAGAAAAATTGTTTAATTTCTCAATTGGTGTATATGATTCTGTATATTTTTTTCTCGGGAATTTAGCTAAATTCATGAATAACGCTCCTTTGTACTTCTTTCACAATATATGTAACGATACTATTATTACATGTAAAAATGATGAAGTCATCTTTCTGGGATAAAAATGTGTTGGAATTCGGCTTTGGCAAATGGAATTGCATTAAAGGTTTTATCTTCAATACGGTACATGAAATTATAATAATGATTTTAACCATATTACGGTACATGAAATTTATATCGACGATTTTTCAAATATATCGTTCATAACTTGAAATATATCAACGATTTTTTCAATATATCGACGATTCGACATAAGATATCGATTTATCGACAAAAACTGACAACGAAAAAGGACCCACTCGATAAAAAGTAGGCCCTCTTCCAATCATTTATTTGCCGAAAAACGAAGTAGCTGTGTTAATCCTGGTTCTAAATTCATTTCGCCTTTATGGCGTACGTATACGATTTTGTCCCCGTCAAATTTGGGTGGGTTTCCTGGATTATAAGTATGCCACTCGTCCGTTCCTTCTATAGCGTACTCCATGTATTCTGTTGCACCGACGATTACGTTTTTACTATCATCTGCCGTTACATTTGGTGCCATTTGTGCAATTTTCGAATCACTAATTAATAATTTCTTTATTTCCTTATCACGTTTGTAATCGTAAGCTGTCACCATTACATCGCTGCCATATGCTTTCACTTGCAACCCTTGTTTGAATGAATAACCATCAGGAGCAGTCTTCTCTCCTCCATTTGGTCCAGCCGACATCCAGCCCGTTTCAATACCACCCGTATTTACAACTGTAAATCCTTTTTTATCTCCGCCTGCAATTTTCTTTTTACCAGCCCAATCCGGTAAATTTAAATCCCAGTGCGTGTGGCTCGTGAAGAAAACAACTTGCGGGTAATCTTTTAATATATCGTACAATTTATCCACGTTTAAATAGTCATTTAAATATGGTGACTGTCTTGATCCAGACACAGTATCAGGTAAAACGTGATGAGAAAAAATGAAAATCGGCTTGTTTTTATCTTTTTGACTATATTCTTCTAAATTTTGTTTTAACCAACCTAATTGTTCATCACTCATAAATACTTCATCCCACATTTTTGAATCGTGGTATTTCATATATTTTTCAGTTCCTAAAAATAGAAGCGGATAACCGTCTAATTCTTTTTTATGATATACCTTTTCTTGTCCACTAAATTTCAGATAGCGGTTAAATAGCGTTTCTTCTGTTACACCATTTGGCCATGTACTTTGAGATAACTTCCCATCAGCTGTCCATTTTCCAGCGTAAAACTCATGATTCCCAACAGTTGACCATACATTCTCTGGATGCTTATTTTTGTTTAGCACACGCTTTACATCATCATATTGTGACTGCTGTCCAGTTGGTGTTATATCCCCATTCATAATAAGCGCTCTAGAAAGTGGCGTCACTTTGTTCATATCTTTTAATACATGATCAAAATCTCCTAAATCCCCTTGAATGTCACTAATAACGTTAAAAGTTGTAGCCGATTTTCGAACTTGCTCTTTCCCTTCCGCATATGCTGAAAATGTCGGTAATAATGCCGTCATAACCACTAACGAAGCAACTGTCTTTTTCATACAAATTCTCCCCCTAATAATAAAATGTACAAACTGACATGTTCTGCTTTCTCTTAGGTGCTTGTCCAATTCACATTATAGGGAGGCATTGTAAAGATAGATGGAGTTAAAAGTTAAGTGTTTTTTAAGAGATTTTGTCGTTTTTTGCAAACCACAATTAGCGATTCACGCCAATCTAGCTTTCTAGCCTTAAACATTACATACATGTAAATTTTGATATTAAATTTTTTCGTTTCATCCGTTGTTTTTTATTACTTTTAATTTTCGGGAAAAATCCACTAATTAATAATGTTATAATCCATACCATTATTAGAATAAAATTTATTGTATTACCGGAATTCAAGCTGAAAACTCTCCACAAATCGGCAGCACAAAAAACGAGAATAGCAGTAATAATAAGTATAAATGTCCTAACTACTAATCCGATGTAGGATTTCTTCACTTGCTTAAAAATGAAACTTCTTCTACCTTTGTACAATCTAACTATAAATAGCAGCAAATATAAACCAAGTGTGGCTCCAATAACAATTGATATAATGGAATTACTTTTTCTCTGCTCAGCTAGAGCGACGTAACTTTCAGGTAATTTTCCCGTTTCATATTCAATCCATGCGTGGTAAATATCCTGTCGTAAGTCTATACCACCATCACCATTTGTAAGTATTACCAATCCATCCTTTGTATTAGGAATGAAACCATAAAAAGAATGCCAGCCTCGATTGTCACCAGAATGATAAAGTAATTTCCATTGATTAGATAGTTTTTTTTCAAATATACCTAAACCATTCTCCCCTAATACCGGCTTTTGCATTTCTTCAACACGTTCACTTTTGATGACACCATTCCCTTTATTATGTGCACCCATGCTTGCAAGTATCAATGTCATCATATCCGTAACATTTGTCTTAAGACCTGCAGCAGCCTGTTCGGTAAATTGGTAACTAGCGAGCTCCTCTCCAAAATATCCATAGACTTTCGAAAGATTAGGATTTTCAGGACGTTGTAAGAATGAGCTTGATTTCATTCCTAAAGGATTCATAATTTGTTCTTCCATATAACGAGTAAACGGTATTCCGGTAACCTCTTCAATTACAAGTTGTAAAATTGTATATCCGCCACCAGAGTAAATTGTTTCTGAACCTGGTTTATTGGTAACCTCCACTGATTCATTAAGCCATCCTTTTCCAGATAGAGACTCCTGGATAGAATCAAGATGTTTCCCTGGTGCAACCCCAAGGTATCCTTTATGTGCAGACAGCCCTGCTGTATGACTTAATAATCTTCTGATCGTGACTTCATTATTATTAAACTCTGAATTAGGTAATTTCCATTTTGTCAGATATTTTCCAACGGGATCATCTAGTGATAAACGACCTTCATCTACAAGATGCAAGATTCCCCAAGCTGTAAGACTTTTAGATATGGAACCAGCCTGAAACAAAGTATCATCACTCACCGCTTTTTTTGTCTTTTTATCTACATAACCGTAGTTAAGTGTATAAGCAATACGCCCCTCATGTACAATTCCTATTGCAACCCCTGGTACATTATAATTCCCCTGCCATTTTGGTACCTGTTCATCTAGCTTTTTTTTGAAATCCTCTATACTCCTATCAGTCAACGTGCCCGATTCTGCCCTCACCACATTTGTAAACCATGCTTCATTCGTAATCAATATGCAAATGATTAAACATAAAATGCTTTTGCATATTATCGATGCTTGTTGTCTATTCTTCATTTGTCCTACCCCTTTTTCAGAATATTCTATCCATCAATCAGAGTATCCCATTCCAATATCCCGTTCTATCGATTTTTATTACTTAACCTTACAAAATTGTAATAAAAACCAAAGTAATACATACTTAAAGGGTTTACTGATTTTTTATCCGAGGACAATGAAATTCATCAACAAGATAGACATGAGGTTATATTTATGGTTTCAGTTAATGCCCCTAAAATACTAGTTCGGTTAATCAATTGGATATATTCTACACTACAAATATTCATTTTATAAAAAGAAGAACCCACACATTTTGATTAAAATGTGTGGGTTCTTTTGGCTTCCTTAAATTTTCATGAAAAAGATTGATTATTTTATGTAGCTTACTAAAAAAATTTTGTTCAATTAACTAACAGAACAAGATTAAACACTTAACTCGTATTAGTAATTTTTACTGTTTCTGTTGATAAATATAAAAATACTGCCTAACACACTTAATGAAAGTGCAAAATATAACAACAAATCAGGTAGAAATTGCAAAGGAATAATATCAATTAATTGTAAAACAATAATGGCAAGGATACCTAAATATAAAATATTGTACAAAGCATTATTTGTTTTATATAGAATTTCTCTTCCTCTTTCGTCATTTGCTTCATCACTTGATTGAAATTTTATTACATACATCTTACTTATCACTATTAAACCAAATAACAAAATTTTTAACAACAACATATGTATCACTCCTCTAGATAATCAAATACGTCGGTTAACGGCTTTTCAAATGCATTTGCGATTTTAAAGGCAAGAATTAGAGAAGGGTTATATTTATTCTTTTCAAGAGTAGCGATAGTTTGACGACTAACTCCCACTCTTGTTGCCAGTTCTTCTTGGGTCCAACCTTTTTCTGCTCGATAAACTACAATTTTATTATGCAACAATAGCAACACCTCTTTAGATAATTGTAATTTATTTTTTACAAATTGTAAATTATTTCTTACAATGTATTTTAAAAATTAAAAATCCTCATAAAAAAAGACATAAAGATTTCTCCCCATGCCTACTAATCTTTTACTTCTTTACTGTATGTACATAATGCGCTGTTTCAAAAACTTAATAAAGTGAGACTTTAATCAGTGGGGGTTTTCTTCATCCCCACTGATTATTAGTCGAACCAATCGGACTTTTATGGGCAGTTGATCCCCCACCTAACTTCTTTGCTTTCGCTGCATTTTGAGGTGGGGGTCTTACTGCCCATTAAAGCGGGATAAAAAAGAGAACTACCCTTCAAGCACTTCTCTCTTTTATCCAAACGATACATATAAAATAAATTATTAAAAATATACTATATAAACTCCACAACGTAGGTATTGCAGCTACACTTAAATAAAAAGTTTCAGGTAACAAGCAATCATAAAAGTCTTTTTGCTTAAAAGCGATGTTTTTTTGCCATCGGTTCTATATATGTATTTAATATCCACATTAATACTTTCCATACCTTTTGTTGGCTAGGTGGGAGATGAGCGTTATATACATAACTGTATTCAATTTGCTGTGTTGCACCACGATTTCGTTTGAACTCTCCAGCCCCAGCACTACAATGACAAATTAAATCTTTTTCGATAGAATCCCTTGTAATAAGTAGGGAAAGTATACGGTATAAACCTTGTTGCTGGTCAGAGTTTGTATGATAACCAAGGATCGGTGTTGTCATAACTCCATCCCTAATAAAATAAGCAATGACACCATCAATTGTATTCCCTTTTTTTATGGCCTTTATCTCAAATAAACGATGCTGAAGAGCATTCCATAAATAAGCGGGTGTAAACATTGGGTTATGGGCGGAATATTTTTCAATATATAGTTGGTTGTATAGCAGGGAAATTTGTAAAATATCATCTTTTGTTAATTCTTCATTCGTAATGATTTCATAATTGCTTTTCTCTAATAAACTTTTATCATTTAATAAGTCTTTTCGTTTTTTTCGATTCATTTTTTTATAATGTTTCGGATCAAATAAGTATATAGAACGAGACATGATTTTATTGTAACCTACTGTAGAAAGTGCTTCTGTCATTGCAGGATATAATTTGTTATTTAAAGAGCGAAATAGAATGGTATGCTCCGGAAATTTCTCAACTAATAATTTCGTTATTTGTTCGATTTGTTGTTCGTTGATAGAGTGATAAAGATTTGTTGAAAGCATCCAATTATTTACGACAATTACTTTATTTATATTCGTTCGTCTTAGCCAATTTCCCATAAGATGAATCGGATAGGTTAATAACTTCTCTAGCCATGGTTTTTTCAACTCCCATAGCTCTTCTAACGCATACGATATGTAATGTGTATAAGGAGAACATACATATGAATTTTCGAACTCTGCGTTATTAAGAGTGACTGGTAAGATGAGATCATCAATTTCTAATAGAAAGAGCTGCGTGTTCACATTTTCAATAAATGCTGTAACGCCCTTTTGAAAAAGAGGCAAGAAACTATCTCGTACATACGCTCCATCTTTTTTAGATTCCCAATCAATGCTATGCAAAGAATGAACATCATGTAACTGAATCATTTATGTTCACCACGCCTTACAAAACTTTCTATTCTTTTTAATTTTTTATCATATACTTGAATATCGTAATGTGAAAAGAAAAAATGTGGTATCGCACACTTTTTAGTAGACCACAGTGCATGTAACTCTTGCATTACCTTTGATTGACATAATTCGAGATTTTCAGGTAGTGCTTTAAGTTTCATTTCAATTTTGTCTACGCTATGTTGTATTACTTTAAATTCTTGAATGTCACTAGATGCAAACAAAATTGCTCTTCTAATGAAATCTGGAAAAATAAATATTTCGCTATGATCCACTTCACTTATTCCAATAAATATATCGTCACATCGACCGTCAATTCGTTCTAATGCTAAGAAAGGTGAGCCACAGCTGCACGGCGTTTTTTTCTCAATTAATATGTCATTGAGACGATAGCGTATAATCGGCTGTGTTTTCCTCATGAAATCAGTAATAATGGGAACGAATATCCCTTTCTCTTGATCTAAGTATTCTTTTTCAATATGAACGAGGTCTTCATTCATGTGTAATGTCCCCTGCTTACAGGTGGTAGCAAGAAAACCTTCTGTACATTGGTAAACTTGGTGTACTGTCTGCTTGAAAGTTGCAGAAATAAAGTCTCTATCAATATCTTCAAGCACTTCTGCTACAGAGATAATTTTCTTAGGACAAATTGTAATTAGTCCTTCTTGCTGCCAGTAAGCAATTTTCCGTAACATAGACGGAGGTGCAATTAAAATAGATGGCTTTACTTCATTTAATCGCGTGATATGCTGTTGAAACGAATCTAGTAAATCAAAAAAATAAAATGAGATTCGCTTATTTTTTGTCGCTTCGTATAAATTGCTATTTGCACGTAAGAAAAAAGCAATCGTGTGTTTATGTAGAATGCTAGAAGGAAGCACCTTTCCAATAATCGAGCCAGCCCACAACGTTTGTTCTTGCTCGGAAACGAGAAAAACCCCACGATTCCCGCTCGTGCCTGATGATAAACCGACAGTTATATTCCGAATGGTTGGTGAGAAATTCCGGGTCTTCTCTGCTTCAAATGCTATATGAAACGCTTCTTCCTTTGAAATATGGACTGTATTTAATGTATCAAAATGGTCCATCATTACTTCTTTATCAATAATCGGGAGTGCAGACAAATTTCCCTTTTGAATTTCATGTAAAAACGGCTTATATAACTGGCGATAAAAAGGCGACGCCTCTATCGTGAACAAAAGTTGTTTTTCTATTTGTTGTTTATGAAACTGTTCCAATTGTTTGCGATTTGAAAATCTCAAGCCATATTTTGTTTTCAAGTATTGCTTGAGAATCCGTAGTTTATTCATAGTACACCCCTGCTTTAATTTTATCCCATGTATGTTCACAATGAGTCGGTACAATTTCAATCTCAGGTGATGTTTTTGATAAATGGTGTAACTTCTCAATATTCTTTCGGTAAGACTTTGGATGGCTCGTTAAAAGGTTTGCAACCTTACTAGGAAAGACAAGGTTTTGATACGTTTTACTTAGCCACACTGCGTCTGCACAAAGAAAGACAATTTTATTACTCTGCAAATGGACAAATATACCAAATTGACCAGTTGCATGTCCTGTTAAGTCAACAGCAAATAATGAGCCATCATCAAATACATCATACCCCTCTTTAAACTTTCCATATGTAGAAGGTAAGTTAAGGGATGGAGTTTGATCAATGAATGACATCCTCTGCTCTAAATCCATCGGCAGTGTATCTTTTAGACACCCTTTTAATAGAGCACCAAATTTACTTCTCTTTTTAATATCCTCATAAGCTTTTGCGAAGGTTAATATTTTCGCTTTTGGAAAATCGGGTAAACCAGCTGTATGATCGCCATGAAAATGAGAAAGAATAATATATTTAATTTCTTCTGGCTGAATACCATCAAGAAGAAGTTGCTGTTTAATAGATTGCTCTTCCGTAAAATGAACAGGCGTCAGTTTTGCATATACAGAGTAAGGGAATTTTTTTGTCGCTTCTTTAAAGTGTCCTGCATATCCAGTATCAAATAAAATATATCCTAATTCTGGATGCTGGAGTAATCCTACTGTTGCCGGAAAACAAATTTGTTTCCAACTGCCCTTGGAGTATGCGATTTTTTCTGGATGTGTGCAATATCCTGTATCATATAGCTTTAAAGATTTGATTTTCATTGTATTTTCCACCAGTCTACAAATTTTGTAATTCCTTCTTCTATACTGACCTTTGGAGCATATCCTAGTTCTTCCTTAGCTTTATCAATACTTAACGTCTGGCTTTTTGAAAGGACGCTAACAGTATATTTTGTGAGAATAGGTTCTTTTCCGAATAAAATAGTTTTTGAGATCCCTTCTAATATAGCCGCTAGTGTAAAAGCAGTTTTGTAGGAAATTTTTTTATATCGTACTTCCTTATCAAGGCGCTTCATTACATTTTCTATGACCTCATATAAATTGATACGTTCGTCATTTGTTATATTGTACTTTTGCCCTAATGTATGTTTTGGCGAATGCATACAAAGAAGTAAAGCATCTACAACATTCTCAACATACGTAATATCAACAAGAACATTTTCTGTACCAATTCTCGGTAAAGCCCCTTTTTCACATACTTTAATAAGACGTGGAAGAATCGCGTTATCTCCTGGTCCGAATAAAGCGCGCGGGCGTATTGTGATAACTGGTAAACCATGCGCGAAAGCGTGATCAATAGCTTGTTCAGCCATGTACTTCGTTTTTGCATAATGATTTACAAACGTATCAGGAAGTTTCGCATTTTCTACTACATTTTGTCGCTCATCATAATAGAAATAAATACTTGGTGTTGATACGTGGATAAGGCGTTTTATACCGTACTTTTGACTTCCCTCGATAATATGTTTCGTTCCTAACACATTCGCATTATAAAAATCTTCATATTTGCCCCAAGGGGAAGAAAGTGCGCCACTATGAAAGATATAATCTTTATCTTTACAAACTTGTAGCACACGATCCCTGTCTTCAAGAGGACAATGAACAAACTCAATTCCATTTTGTTCTAATACCTTACCAATTGTTTTATTTCTCCCTGTTGCCGTTACTTCATAGCCCATATTTTTCAGTCGAAAGGCGAGTTTTTGTCCTAGAAAGCCCGTTCCACCAGTTACTAGCATTTTCATAAATCTTCACCATCCCACGATATGTCATATGTTGTTTGCTCTAAAATAGTCCGTTCATATTTATAACTTTCACGCCATAATTTGTATATGCTAAAAAACTGATAAAAAAATGGTTTCCAATCATTGTGACGATAAACGATATCTGGATAAGAGCATAGAACTTTTAACCATCGTTTACGTTTTTGTTTACTTTTTAAATAAGGAAATCCATATAGAAGCATCGCTAACCGAATTGCACACTCTGAATTTTGTTTTGGAATGAATGAATTGTTTACTTTTTCATTAAAAAAAGCGGGCAATATTTCCTCATCGAATAAATGTAATCCACTTGTAGTACGTGGATTACATTCAATTGGAATCGCATCTCCATTCTCTGTAACGATAAAATCAAAGGCAATTTGTCCTGAGAAATTTAACTCTTTTACAATATGCGTAACAAACTGATCAATTTTAGGATGATTCATATGCTGAAACGCAATGGTAGCACCTAAGCCTGCCGTGAATTCCGTTTTATACGTAGAGTGAGCTAACACTTCCCCAGATTGTGCAATACTATAGGAACAATGCTGCGTCCCTTGTATAAACTCTTGCATAATATAATTTGGCTTACGTATCATGCTTTCTTTTAGAGCAGCCTCTTTTGTAATAAATTCCACTTTATCAGAAAACCGGGAGTAAATCGGCTTTAATACAAATGGAGTATGAGCTGGTGTTTTGTGCATCATTGACCTTATCGCTTCTTCATTACTTATTCTGCATGTCGCAGGTACTTGCCACCCTAAATTTGCTACGAACTGAATAAATTCCCACTTATTATGCAGTAATGAAAGTTTTTGAAAATCATCTACTAATACATGACAAAATACACTTAACTCCTCTCTATATTTAGATATATAAAATACTTCTTCACAAGTAGGAATAAGCAAATCTACATTGTGACGTTGAATAATGGACAGTAGCGCACGAATACTTTCATTTGTTTTCCACTTTGGAGATGGGATTTCATAAAAGTAATCCGTACTTTTTGAAACTTTACTTAACGGATAAGGAATACTATCTGCAATAATAACGGTATGTCCAGCGTTATGAAACAGTCTGCATAAATGCAAAGTTGCTGGTGCACGTGCCCCTGTAAGTAATACTGTTTTCTTAGTATTCAAGAAGGATGCCCCCGATAGAAAGTCCAGCAGAAGTACCTAATAATAATATTTTATTTCCGCGTTGCACTTTCTTTTGCTTAATCGCTTCGAAAAGAGCGACTGGAATAGATGCGGAAATCATATTACCGTAGTCTTCAAAAATGGTCATAAAACGTTCTTCATCTACCCCTAATTTTTTACGAATAAGTCTCATAGCTGGTCCACTTGCTTGATGAGGAACAATTAAATCAATATCGGCTAGAGAATAACCAGTATCCATAAGGAGCTTGTCGATAAACTTCATTAAATACTTAGAAGATAGTTTAAAAATGGCTCTTCCATTCATATCGAACAAGAAGTCTTCTTTTCGTTCCTCACTATACTCCCTAGGATGAATCATCGTTCCACCGCCACGGATTTCTGATAAATGCGCACCAGAGCTATATGTTTCCATATGGGAAGCAATAATAGAAGATGCATGATCGCCTTTTGTTATGACAACAGCTGCCGCACCGTCACCGAATAAAATACTACTTTCATTTTGTCCCCAATTTAATCCAACAGAAGAAATTTCAGAAGAAATAATAACAACATTTTTGTATCTCCCACATGCCATTGCGTACGAAATTGTATCAAGTGCTGTTATGAAACTTAGACATGTTGAATTGATATCAAAACATGGAATACCAGAATGCTGTAGCCCGAGCTGTTCTTGAATAAGTGATGCAGTAGAAGGAATCGCCTGTTGAATCGTTCCGCTTCCGCAAATAATACAATCGATATCATCCCATGTTAACTTCGCATCTTCTACAGCTTTTTTTGCAGCTTCCGCCCCCATATAAGAAGACGTTTCTCCATCAACAAAATATCTTGTTTTCACCCCAGCTTTTTTTAACGTCCAGCCTTCTGGTACGTCTAGCACGCGATCTATTTCAGAAGAATCTACTTTTCGTTTTGGAAGATATGTACCAATTCCTTTTATACTAATATATCTTTTCATTTTCTATCGCCTCTTAATCTTTTTATAAGTTCAAAAATTCCGTCATATATAACTACTGTTGTGGATACATACAGATTCTTTTGTGGAATTCTGCTATCCCATTATGTACATCTAACTCTATTTTTCTTCAACAAAGAGCCAGTTCTCTACTTGAGAACTGGCTCTTTTTGCATGAGAATTCTTCAAATACATAATCTAGAAAAAACTTTTATATCAATTTAATTATATTATAACAATTATCCGAAAATAATTAATAGTATTTTTTGTAAATAAAAGTGAATATGTGGTATAAACTTATGTGTGATACTAGTTTATTGAGCAGCAAATATAAATATATGGAGCGCATATACATGTCATTTTAACATCTTCTATTTTCTCTTTTGTTTCCAAAAAAGTTATTGAATTTACCTAAAATGCCTAAATCAACAGTTTTACTCCAGTAGCCTTCACCATCTTTATCGATTAGTATCATAATATCCTCCATTCAGCTTTGTTCGTTGCATAAGAAAAAGTGACTCTTTCTTAATAAGAATCACTTCCATTATTATATAACTTGTCCCTCATTAATCCTCAATTTCAATTCCAGCTTGTTTAAATGGTTCTAATACTTTTGGGTAACACATTGAAATATATTCCACTGTTTTTAGATTTTTTAAATTTTGAAATCCTTCAACAGATATTACATCAAATAAACTGTCTTCACCATCCCAATCTGGCTTTAAAATATGATAAATTTCATTTCCTCCATCAAAGCAAAGGGATTCAATCTTTTCCAAATCACTTGTTTCCAAAATTAATTCTTCTAAAAAATCTCTAATTTCAACAATTGGTCCAGCTCCTGAATGCCATTCGAAATTATTCGTATACTTATCTATTAAGTCTTTCAATTCTTTTAGAAATAGTGGCTCTTTATCTAATAAAGCTTCAATTACTACTAATTTAAAATTAAAATCTTGAAACATTTCAGTCTTTCCCATTTTAAATTCCTCCAATGCTATAACATCCTTATCCAAATTATTACAAGTAAAACATATCCAATTGCAACTTCTTTATTTCTTTCAATATCACATTAAAAAGGGATATGCTTAATTGCATGTCCACAATCGAGAAAAGATACATTATACATATTTTCTTACTACTTATATTCTTTATATACTTACCTTCGCTTCTCTAGCATCCTGTTTCTTAATTAAGTCTAAGTAAAAATGCGAGACAGTTGTGTTGTAATAAGGGGAAATGAATATGAATGATAGATTAAATGTAAACAGGCCTATAAATGCAGTTAATAAAAACCAACCAATAAAAGATAACCAAAGAACAAATAACTTGAACTTATGTCCTTTCATTATTCTTTTACTCTCCCTTAATGCTTCACTTGCTGTATAATCCGGATTCTCTATTAAAATATAATATGCCATTGAATAAGAAAAATATTTAATAATACCTGGAACAATTAATAACAGACTCCATAAAAATAGAAAAATAGCCTGCAATACTCCTAATTTCATTGATCTAAACAAATTGTTCTTTCTAAACCCTACAAATACATCGTCCACCTTAGCATCTTCATTTTTACCTAAGCGTAAGGTGAAAACAGAATACCCATAATTAAAGATACCTTGTATGACACTGTAAATAAAAAAACAAATCAGTCCTATAAAAAAATAACTTAGAATAAGTAAAACTAGTGCTGTTGGATCTACTTGCAGCTGCCCACCAATTGAATAAATAAAGAAAACATCCAAACCAATTACCCCAATAAACAGGCCAAATATTAAATATATAAAACTAGCGATTGCTGATGCACTTAAAGTTGGTACAAAATAGTATAACGCCGATCCCCCTATACTTACTCCCCATTTCCCATCTAACGAATTAAGTGCTGCTTTCTTTAAATTTCTTATCAAACTTACATCCTCCCTTTTTCCATATTTTATCCAATAGAAATTTTACAATTAAAAGAACTTGTAGCAAGCCCCACTACAAGTTCTTTTAGCTAAACATTTTAGTTTATCCAAACAGAATATAATTTCTAAAATATGGTTTATTAAAATCATTATATAACATAATTGTGAATTTTTGTTGAATATTCTGTTTCTTTATATAATTACCCCCCACATTCTTCCTGATATTCATTTAGATGTAGTAACTCATGTAGCAATATACCTATCATTATCTTTTTCAATAAATCCCATCCTTTTGTTTTCCACAAAAAAAGACACAGAGATTTCTCCCCATGCCTACTAATTCCTTACCTCTTCACCGTATGCACATAATGCACCGTCTCAAAAGCTTTTAAATAATCGTTTCGTCCTTCAAAATAGAATGCATTTATATCTTCTGGTGATAAATGCTCATAAATAAGTAAACCCGCCTTCTCTAACAGTGCTTCCATTTCGGCGTAAGAATAACATGATTTCATCGGTTCTCCGCCTACTGCAGCCATTTTCACCATGTTTTCAACTCGGTTAGACAACCCTTTTTCCGTAAATAAGTTTTCATCTGGATAATCGAAAACGATAGAGCTCCCTTCTGGAACCATCGCAAATAGACATTCTATTAAACTAGAAAGTTCCTCTTTCGTTAAATAATACGACACACCTAAAAGGCTAAAGAAAGTCTTTTTATTTTCAAATCCTTCACTCCGTAACTGTTCATAGGAAAATCCTTTCGTAAAATCCATGGAAACAAAATGAAGGTGATTTGGAACTTCAAGTCCCGCTTCTTCTATTCTTTCCTTCTTAAACTGCTGCGTAGAAGGATGATCCACTTCAAATACTTCTATTTTATTTTCTAATTCTCGGTGTCTAAAACTGAATGTATCTAATCCCGCACCGAGTATAACGTATTGTTTCGCTCCCAGCGTAATCTCGTGTAGTAATACTCTTTCACAATATGCCGCACGCGCTAAAGGTGTTGGTGATAATTGAACTTGCGTAATCCACTTTAATATTTCTTTCGGATTATCTTGAAACTGCTCTGCAATGTCTGTATTGAAAAAATGTATTCCTTGAACCATGTTCGTTTCAATGTCGTTACGTTCTTTTGGAGAAATGAACTCTTTAGCTACATAATCATCAAAGATTTTCGGACTATCAAATTCACTATGATATGCCCTGCTGAAAGCTGATACTAACGACGTTACACTTGCTTCACCTTGTTTCACGCACATACACTCTCCTTCATTTTCACAACAAAAATAGGGTTCCCCTGGCCAGGAGAACCCTATTATACACTTTATTTTCACATTGGTAAATTATAGCATAAATAAGTTTTTTTGTCAAGTTTCCAGCCTACTATCACTTCGGCACTTTGTATATTCTCTGGCAGGAAAATATTCAATCTACATTGAATATTCCAGACTATAACAACACACATGGAGGCCAATATGAAACGATTCGTCATTATTACAGTAGGAAAAACGCACAGCGGAAAAACTACATTTGCAGAAGCTTTAGAAAAAGAGTTACCCCACTCTTTCGTTATGGATCAAGATAACCAAGCTGAATTTATTAATAAACATTATGAAAAATTACAACCAGCTGAAGGCGCTAATACATTTAAGCACGGTCTTTCTAAATTCATTGTTGATTATGCGAAAGAACATACAAATTTACACCTTATTATTAGTAACTCCAATCGCAGTAAAAATGGAAGGTTATATTTACTAAACGAATTATTTCCACAAAATGAATATGTACGCATACTCGTTCACTTTGAAATTCCAGATGATGTACTTTACGAAAGAGTGGCTCGAAGCACACGAAGTACGAATATTTTTAGAGGTAGTTATTCTAGTTTCAAAGAAGTACTCGATCGGCAACAAACTGAATCACTTCACGAAGATGTTGTAGATCCTATAGAAAACGAGGCTGATTATTTGTTTGTTATCCGCAATAATAAAGATGTAAACTTTACTATTGAAGAAATTGTTCATCTAGCTAAAGATTTGTTCCCTACTCCAAAATAAGAGACTATAAGAATTACATAATCATAGATTATTATGCAAATCCTTCCTCTAAGCACCTAACATAGTATATAATGATAAGATAATCTACTTCTATATGCTCATTTTTACACAAAACAGTTCATGCATATGAAAGAAAAGAGGTACAAAATATGAAAACAAAACAAACAATCGCTGCGTCTACACTAGCTTTAGCAATGATTGCTGGCGCAAACTCTGCTCATGCGGAAGTAACTGATTCTACTCCTCAGCAAAGTACGGGAGATCGATTAGCTGAAATTAAGCAACATAAACAAGAGTTAGATGCGAAATTGCAGCAACACAAAGAAAACGTGGATCAAACATTAAATGAACTTAACAAAGTTAAGGAAAATGTTGATACAAAAGTGAATGAATTACATGAACGCAAACAAGTTGCTGATGAAAAAATTAATGAGATTAAACAACATAAACAAGAATTAGATGCAAAACTTCAGCAAGACAAACAAATCGCCGAAGATAAAATCGCTGAAATAAAAGAGCATAAAAAACAAGTAGAAGATAAAGTTGCTGAAGTGAAAGAGCATAAGCAAAATATCGATAATAAGGTTAATGAGATTAAAGAACATAAACAAACTGTCGATGAAAAAGTGAATGAAATGAAGCAACATAAAGAGAACATCGATCAAAAGGTTAATGAACTTAAGGAAGTTAAAAAACAAGTAGATGAAAAATTAGCTGAGTTAAAGAAAGCAAAACAAACTGCTGAGGACAAACTTGCTGAGCTAAAAGAAAACAAGCCGAATACTGGTAAAACGTTAGAGGAACTTAAGAAAATTAAAGGCAATTTAGATAGCCTTTCTGCTAACTTAGAACTAGCGAAACAAGATGTAAAAAATAAACTAGCTGAATTACAAAAAGCTAGAGAAGATTTACTAAATAAAATTAACGAAATTAAACAAACGAAACAAACTGTTTCAGACGATTTAACAAAGAAAAAACAAGACTTAGATATTAAAATCAACGACTTTAAACATACTGAGAAAAAAATTGAGGACAAATTAGCTGAGGTACATACTACGAAGCAAAATGTAGATAACAAAATTAATGAAGTATCTCAATCAAAACAAGCAGAAACAAAGACTGGTACTACAAATGCAAACAATAACGCTAGAGAACTTCCTAACGCTGGTAGTGAGCAATCAAACAATATGGCTTTAGGTATGTTATCTGTATTAGGCGGCGTTTTATTAGTCACACGCAATAAAATTAAAACGTTATTCTCAAAATAAAGCCATTATACTTATTAGAAACAATTATACAAAGGCCAACCGCATGTACGGTTGGCCCTTTTTCTTTATATTAATTTTCCATCTCTTAGCGTCAATATACGATCACATACATCAAGCATTCTTTCATCATGTGTAATCATAATGGCTGCTTTTTGGCTCTCTTTCACTTCACGTTTCATCATTTCAACAACTTCACGTGCACGTTTTGAGTCTAAGCTTGCCGTTGGCTCATCTGCTAATATTAAATCTGGGTTGTTCATGAATGCACGAGCGATTGCTACCCTTTGTTTTTCCCCACCAGATAATTGATTTGGATAGTGATTTTTTCTTTCGCCTAACCCAAATGCCGCTAATAAATGATCCGTGCGCTTCTCTGAGTCTTGTTTGTTTTCTTTTTTAAGCTTTGCAATGTAAAGTAATTGTTCTTTTACATTTAAATATGGAACGAGATTTGCGAACTGGAAAATGAAGCCGATTTTTTTCAAACGAATATCTGTCATTTCCTTTTCCGATAACTTCGTAATATTTTGCTCACGAATGTAAATATCTCCTTTTGACGGTGATAATAAAGCACCCGCGATTGATAATAATGTACTTTTCCCTGATCCAGAAGGGCCAACAATTCCGATAAACTCTCCAGCTTTCACATCAAGCGACATCGGATGAAGGGCTGTTACTTCCGTATTCCCTTCTCCGTACACTTTACTTACTTTGTCTAATTTTAATAATGAAGTCATTACATCCCGCCTCCAATTGCTTCTAATGCATCAACTTTTAATACTTGGTATAACGAAATAAGTGTTCCTAAAATACTAATAACGATAAAGATTGCTGCATATTGTACAATCATCGGCGTTGTTAATAAGAATGGCATTCCCGCTGGTAAAATCTGTTCTAATCCTTGTACAAGAACAATACTGATTACCATCGCAACGACTGATAAGAATAACGCCTGTACGACTAAACTATTTGCTAAATACGAGTTCTTCGTACCAATTGCTTTTAATACGCCTAATTGCTGTGTTTTTTGTAGTGTAATAACGTAGAAGAATACACCGATTAATAACGCAGCGATAACAAGTAAGAACGCAATGATCATCGTTAATGTTCCTTGCTCTTCTTTAAATCCTGGAATGCTTTGCAGTACTTCTTTTTTGTCGATAACATGTGCATTTTTAATTTCTTTATCTGTATTCAGCGCAATTGCACTATAATCTTTTTGGTTTGGTTGTGAAATAGCGCCCCATACGTCTTCATTTACATAAACGACTGGTGTATGGCTAAACATTTGATCTTTCGTAAATCCAACGATTGTAAATTCTTTCTTTGAAACAGGGTCGATAATTGTATCTCCAATATCGATTCCTTTTTCTTTAATTGATTCATCAGCAACCATTTCATTGTTTGCTGTACCTAATTTCTCACCTTTTACAATGTTCGGTTCTAAAAATGAATCACGTTCACTTGAGAAAATCGCAACATCCACTTTTTTCGAACTATCTTTCTTTTCATACGTTGAAACTTTCACGCGAAACGGAACTGCCTCTTTCTCGCCTACTTGATTTACTACGTTATCTACATCGTCTTTCTTAATTTGTGAACGAAGTAATTTATTTTCCGCATCATCTGCTAAAACGAACTTATTTGCCTCCATATTTTGAATCGATGAAGCATTATCATATGATAATCCATTTGCTAATCCTGAAATCACAAGGACTAAAAATGATAATAACACCATAATCAATCCGATTAATCCGTATCTTAATTTTGATTGTTTTAATTCACGCAGAGCTAAAAACATTTCGCTCGCTCCTTCCTCTTTCTTTCTATGCACTTATCATAAAAAAGAAATATGAACGGAATATGAACAGAAGATTACAGAGAGCAAAACTTAATTTTCAGAAAGTATTGAAAATAATCAAAATCCTTGATACAATTCAGTCAAATAATCTTGACCGAGTAATTTCATTTAAGGAGTTGATCATTTTGAAGCCCATGTTCACACTTACTACTTATAGCCAACTAAAAGCAATGAGCGATCCACTACGTGTCGAAATGATGATGCGTCTATGCGAACGTCCTTATACAGGGCAACTACTATCTGAGAAATTCGGCATTCCAAGGGCTAAAATTCATTATCATTTAAAAGAATTAGAAAAGAATGGTTTTATAGAAATTGTATATACAGAAGAAAAGAATGGCATCGTTCAAAAGTTTTATCAATCTGTCGCTAGAGGCTTCACCCCTGCCGCAGACCTATTACCTCATTTAGAAATGGTAAGCGAATCCGGCCGCCAAATCTTTTTACAAATGACGGAAAGAACGAAAAGTCATATTCTTGCTGCACCCGAAGAAGCTTTTACATTAAGAAAAGAAAGTGAAGACCCGACTGAGTGGAATTACGTTTCATCTTGCTGGGAATTTGATGCTACCCCAGAACAATTTCAAGTATGGGTGAAAAAATTTCATGAATTGATGGCTGAATTAAATGAAATCGCCAAAGACGCGGATAAAGATCCAAATAGTAAATCTTATTATATTTCTACTACTGCACTTCAAATCGCTGAGAGAACAATGCAGCAATTTGTTAAAAAAGAAGAAAAATCGTAATACGATTTTTTTTACATAAAGTGAAACTTTAATCAGTGGGGGGGTCTTTATCCCCCACTGATTATTAGTTGAACCAATCGGACTTTTATGGGCAGCCCGCCCCCCCCTAACTTCTTTGCTTTCGCTGCATTTTGAGGTCGGGGTCTTACTGCCCATTAAAGTCGGATAAACGGTCAAATTTATTTTACCGAATAAATTTCTTATAAAGGAGTAGATTAAATGGACATATTGAAAAACCGGAATTTCCTCTTATTATTTTTAGGGAGAATTTTTACAAACATAGGAGATAGCTTGTACTACGTAGCAGCAATGTGGCTCGTATATAAGCTAAGTGGTAATCCTTTTTATTCTGGATTGGCTGGTTTCCTTACGTTACTACCTTCTGCATTACAATTTCTTACCGGCCCATTCGTTGATAGATGGCCAATTAAAAACACCCTCGTCATCACACAAGTTTTGCAATGCATTCTTATATTAATCATTCCTATTACACACTACTTCGACCTATTAACAGTCCAACTACTACTCATCATCATGCCCATCGTAGCCTTTATCGAACAATTCGCCTATCCCGCACAATCGAAAGCTTTACCACTTCTACTGCATAAAACACAATTATTAAAAGGAAATTCACTCTTTTCATTTGCATATCAAGGCATTGATTTAATTTGCACGACGCTTTCTGGCATATTAGTAGCACTATTTGGAGCAATCACTTTATATGTAATCGACTCTTTCACATTCGCGATTACTGCCCTTTTGTTCTTTTCATTAAAAATGCCACAGCAAACCGAAACGGGCACCTCACTTTCAACGAAACAATATTTCTCAGATTTAAAAGAAGGGTTTTCGATTGTCTTTCGTTCATTAATGGGCGTATTCTTAATTGGTTCCGTTGCCGCTAATTTTTCAATCGGTATGACGATGGCAATACTCCCTTCTTTCGCTGATTCTTTAGGCGGCGTGAAATCATATGGTTTCTTCTTAGCAGCTATATCCGCTGGCAGTTTAATTGGAGCACTATTCAGTTCATGGGTAGGCAAACGTAACGTTGGCCGTGTCTCTATTATGGGCTTTGCGACTGGTGCTATCTTTTGGTTTCTCTCTACGGTTGTACCGTTTCAATGGTTGTCTATTCTCTTATTTGGTCTAGCCTGGGTACCGATTGGTGCAACCA
This sequence comes from Bacillus cereus group sp. BfR-BA-01381, assembly GCF_022663555.1. NCBI lineage: Bacteria > Bacillati > Bacillota > Bacilli > Caryophanales > Bacillaceae > Bacillus > Bacillus cereus group sp. BfR-BA-01381. The sequence goes on along the minus strand of NZ_JAKUFR010000068.1, from coordinate 8,289 downwards.
ATATATTATTTGCGACAATTAGTCAAATTGTAATTCCAAATCAATATATTGGACGTATTAACTCAGTGATGCGAAGTATGGGCACAATTGCTATGCCGTTCGGTTCTTTAATTGGCGGATACACCGCAAATGTATTGAGTAGCCAAATCATTTTCGCGCTCGCTAGCATCGGGATTTTCTTCATTTCTCTCGTATGGTTACTTCACCCGAAATTACGAGCATTGCCGAAAGCTGATGAGATTACAGCGGATACTTTTGGGGTGCAGTTTAAGGAAGAGCACGGGAAAGGTGCGGCTTTATAGCAAAAATGAGAGTACGTGAATTTTATATCGGCGATTTTTCAATTATATCAGCGCAACTCGAATTATATCAGCGATTTTTCAATTATATCGACTTACCAACAAAAAACGACAAAAAGAAGAGGCCGTTTCCAAACAGCCTCTTCCATCTATTTAGGAAGTTCCACCCGAACAGTCGTCCCTTCCCCTTTCGTGCTATATACCGAAACGGTCCCTTTATGCAGTTCCACAATCTTCTGCACAATCGACAATCCTAAACCGCTACCTTCTACGTTTCTTGCTCTTGCTGTATCTACTTTGTAGAAGCGATCAAAAATACGATCCATTTCTTCTTTTTCCATGCCGATTCCGTTATCGGATATAGAGATTATAACGCTAGACTCTAACTCTTCGACGAAAAACTCAATAGTCCCACCATCATTTGAAAACTTAATACTATTCGTGAAAATGTTACTCCATATTTGATGAAGTAAGTTTTCATCGCCTTTTATGACGATATCCGGCACATCAAATTCAACGGCGATATCTTTTTCACGCCATTTCCATTCAAGCATAAAAATGACGTCTTTAATTTGCTTTTGTAAATTGAATTCTTTTATTTGTAACACTTTCTCTTCTTTATCTAATGAAGCTAGTGTAAGTAACTGTTTACATAAACTAGACATTCGCTTACTTTCGCCCTCAATAATTTGTAAGTAATGATTTCTTTCTTCTTCACTCATTTTTTCTGTTTGCAATGTTTTTGAAAAACCTTGTATAGAAGATAGCGGCGACTGGAATTCATGTGAAACGTTCGAAACAAATTCTTGTCTCATTTCATCTAATTCTTTTATACTTTTCGTCATCTTTTGGAAGCTTGTAGATAACGTTCCTATTTCATCTTTTCGTTTTACATCTAATTCGATTTCATATTCACCACTCGCAATTTTTTGCGTAGCCTTCGTAAATTTACGAATCGGACGAACGATGTAACCTGCTGCAATCGCTATAAAGATAATACTTAATAGTACGATAAACCCAAGTAATACCGCTAAGAAAATTCGCATTTCGCCAAATTGGTTCTGAATGTCAGGACGAATAAATAAAGCGTACTGTTTATCACCGTGTTTTACCGGGACACCGACACTATTTATTAATTCATTATCGAAAAAACCGGTAATAAATAGGCGAGTCGGATATGTAGAAACACCATTAAACGTTTCACCTTGCAATACTTTATGAACGGTATCATCACTAATAGACGTCTTACGAAACGCATTGCCGATACGCTTTCCATTCTTTTGATCATCGACAATATAAATCTCATACCCTAACTTCGCAATAGATTGTAAGTACGCCTCTTGATTTTCTTCACTTTGTTTTTCATATAACGATTTAACTTCTTCCGCATACTTTAAAATCTTTTCACTATTATACGGTTTTAACTTCACTTGATAATATACGTTTGTTAATAAAAAGCCGATAATACTACTAAGTAGCATAATACCGACTGTCATAAAAACAAATCTAGAATATAGTGATTTCATCTTATTTCAGCTCCAACTTATAACCGAGTCCGCGCACTGTCGTAATTTGAAAATCATCCGTTCGTTTTGAGAAACGATCTCTTAGTCGCTTCACATGAACATCAACTGTCCGTTCATCCCCTTCAAAATCCATTCCCCATACTAGTTCAATTAACTCTTCTCTTGAAAATGTTCTCCCAGGATAACTAGCTAGTTGTGATAATAATTCAAATTCCTTTAATGGAAGTAAAATCGTCTGCCCGTTACACTTCACTTCAACACCTTTACGATCAATTGTCGTTCCGTGGAGTGTAATTATGTCAGCACTTAGCATTTGATAACGTCGTAATAAAGCTTTCATACGGAAAATGACTTCAGCTGGTTCAAATGGTTTTACGATATAATCGTCCGTACCAGAAATGAATCCTTTTTCCTTATCGACTAACTGCCCCTTTGCTGTTAATAAAATAACAGGAATATCATGATACTTCCGAATTTCTTCACATAACGTATAGCCATCAACGAACGGCATCATAATGTCCACGATCGCAAGATGAATATTTTCCTTCTCTAATACTTCTTGCGCTACCTTTCCGTCTTCCGCTTCAAAAACTTTAAACCCCTCTTTTTGTAAATGGTAATGCAATAACTCTCTAATATGCTTATCATCATCAGCTAATAAAATATGTATCATCTTCATTAAACCCTCTCTCGTTCATCCTTCTACATCACTACATTAAGAAACAATTGGTTTTTTTGCAAGAAAAAGAAAAGGATTCCTTAGAAGATACGTTTCTTATCATTGTGGTCAGCTGCTTTATTTTTCTTATAATTTGATGATGTACTCTGGTGTACGAATAAGTGATCGATTACTTTTTTAGTAAGTGGCATAAAGAAATTCAGTAATAGCCCACCTAAACAAACAGTTAATATAGTTCCAACACCAATTGGTCCATGTAAAATCGTTGCCATTATTAAGAATATAAGATAAATAAATGTTCGTGATATAAAGATATTCGTTCTCGTTAATTCTTGTATGATTAAAGTTAATCGGTCAATTGGAATGGGAGCAAAATTTGTCTGTAAATATATTGCAGTTCCTAATCCTGTAATAACTAATCCGATTCCAAAATAAATCATTTTACTGTACCATATTTCAGGTGTAATTAAATTGCGTAATAAAAATAGCCACACATCAATACCAATGCCCGTTATGAATGCTGTTAACAACCCTAGTACTTCTGGTCTTTGTCTTTTTAATATCGAATTACAACATATTAATAATAAAGCTATTATTATTTCCCAGCTTCCCACAGTAAGCCCCACATTTAAAGAAAGTCCTACTAAAAGTGCATCAAAAGGTGAAGTACCAAGATCTGATTGTATTGTGAAAGAAATACCAAGGGTTAATATTAAAATTCCTAATACATAAAAAACATACTTCATTTTAATCAGCCTCTTCATCGTCATTTTTGTTGCATTTACAATAAAAATATTTTATATTAAATGTAACTTCAAATTGTTGCATTTGCAATAAAAAAAGAAAGATGAGGAGTTCATTATGAAAGAAATTCTTCGTGAAATTGGCATGATTGCAAGGGCATTAGATTCTATTAGTAATATAGAATTCAAAGAATATGAGCTTACAAAAGGTCAGTATTTGTACCTTGTGCGAATATGTGAAAACCCAGGAATCATTCAAGAAAAGCTATCTGAGATGATAAAAGTAGATCGTACAACCGCAGCCCGTGCCATCAAAAAGCTTGAAATCAATGGATTTATCGAAAAGAAAGAAGATGTATCTAACAAAAAAATCAAAAAACTTTTTCCAACAGAAAAAGGAAAAAATGTCTATCCTTTTATTAAGAGAGAAAATGATTATTCCAATACTGTTGCTTTAGAGGGATTTTCGGAAACAGAAGCGGAAACTATTTCTAATCTTCTTCAAAGAGTAAGAAAAAATATAGAAAAAGATTGGGAATTTGTAAAAAAAGGAAACAAGAGAAATTATTGATTATATAAAGGAGCGAACTATTTAAATGACTACACATATAGAAAAGTGCACCCTTGAAGATATACAAAAACTTCAAGAAATTAGTTATGAAACATTTAATGAGACTTTTAAACATCAGAATTCACCCGAAAATATGCATCATTATTTGGAAAAGGCATTTAACTTAAAGCAATTAGAAAAAGAATTATCCAATATCTCTTCTCAATTCTTTTTTGTCTACTTCAACGATGCCATTGCTGGGTATCTGAAGATCAATACTGATGATGCTCAGTCTGAAGAAATGGGCGATGAATCACTTGAAGTCGAGAGAATTTATATAAAGAGCTCCTTTCAAAAACATGGTCTTGGCAAATATCTACTAAATAACGCTATGGAAATTGCAATAGCAAATAATAAAAAGAATATTTGGCTAGGCGTATGGGAGAAAAATGAAAATGCTATTGCTTTTTATAAAAAATTAGGGTTTGTACAAGCTGGCTCTCACTCCTTTTATATGGGAGATGACGAACAAGTTGACCTTATAATGATTAAAACACTCATATAACTTTTTTGAGAGGTGGGCTACTATGTATATTCCAAAATATTTTAAAGTCACAAATGTTGATGAAATTTGGGAGTTTGTTCAAAAAAACTCTTTTGGAACAATCGTCACAACCAAAAAAGAGAAACCAATCGCAACTCATTTACCTTTTGGATTAACTAGACAAGGTGATGATTATTTTATTACTGGACATATGGCTTATGGGAACCCCCAGTGGAGAACATTTGAAACCTGTGAGGATGTTCTTGTAATGTTTCAGGGACCGCACTCTTATATCTCTTCTTCTTGGTATGAAAATGAAGAAGTTCCAACATGGAATTATCAAGCTGTCCATATATATGGTAAAGCAAGTATTTTAAATAAAGAGGAATTAATAGATGAATTAACAACAATGCTGAAAAAATATGAAGAGCATCGTGAAAATCCAGTATTATGGGATAAACTTTCCCCTACTCTCTTAGAAAATGAACTGAAAGGTATAGTTGGATTTAAGATTAAGGTGGGAGACATCCAGGCTGCATATAAATTAAGCCAAAATCGAAATGAGACGGATTATATTAACATTATTGAGAAATTGTACGATGAAGAAAATCCAGATGCAAAACAAATGGCGGAACTCATGGGGAGTAGATTAAAAAATCACATATAATCCATTGTTATTCAACTCTCACATTTCAAAATTAAAGAACAGACTGGAACGTTCTATAGGCAGTTTTCTTTAAAATGTAAAAGTTCGAACTGAAAGTGAATGGTGTTTAATAAAAAAGAATCTATTTTGAAAAAAGATGATTCAAAATAGATTCTCACGTTTTAGTATTAAGATTATTTTAATGAAAAACAATTTTTAAGCCTTCGAAATATCAACAAATCCTTCTCCAAATACGTCACGAACATCATGTATAGCAATGAACGCAGCCGGATCTGTAGTTTGAACAATTCGCTTTAGCTTCACTACTTCTTGCTTATTAATAACAACATAAAGAATGTCCTTCGGCGTTTTCGTGTAATAACCATGACCTGAATACACAGTAACCCCTCTGCCCATTAACGAAGTCACCTTCCCGGCAATTTCATCCGGATTATCGGAAATAATCGTAATGGCCTTTTTCGGATTTAATCCTTCAATTACAAATTCCATTACTTTCGTTCCTACATATAACATAATAATTGTCAGCATCAGTTTTTCTGCACCAATGATGAAATAAGATGAAAACGCAACGATTAAATCGAAGAACAGTAGACCATAGCTAATGCTCCATCCTAAATATTTATGCGTCATCCGTGCTAAGATGGTAGTACCTGCTGTCGTTCCACCAACGCGAATAATAAGACCAATCCCGCACCCGATAAATATTCCACCAAAAATAGCATTTACGAGCATTTCATCAGAAGCAATCGTCCATCCTTCTGTTAAATGAAGAAATAGCGAGTTCGTAACTACAGCGATAATCGTATAAATCGTTGTGATTTTATTTAAAAATTTATAACCGACTATTAACAAAATCGCATTTAAAATTAAATTGACTAAACCTGGTGACCACTCAAATAAGTAGTACGTAATAATCGTGATACCTGTTACTCCGCCCTCACCAAACTCATTCGGAATAACAAATAAATTGACACCTAAAGCAAAAAGGAATGCACCAATAATAATAAAAATAATGTCTGTCGTTCTTTTTTTCATATAGTACCTCACTTCTTATGCAAATATTTCTTCAGATATAAACTCTCACCATTATATCGTGGAATATTCAAATCGAACAGTGGTTTATTTTTATTTTCATATAGGATGATAAATCAACTTTATCCTATATCTACATGTAATTTAAAAAGGGTAACAACTGTATTTATTATGTACTACAAGTAAAGTTTTGATTTCATATGCTATTTACGCTGAAAAGTGAATAGGAACACTCTCAATCGCACAAACTTCGAATACAAAACAAATAGGCGAAGCTATAGGATAGGCTTCGCATCAAGCGTGTGCTCACAGAGGTTTATATTCATAAATTTACTTATCTTTCTCCATATATTCTTTAATCTTTCGTTCTTCCCACTCTTTTCCGAATATCCCAAATGGAAAAGTTGTTAGACCATGTATAACGATACCGATCCCCCAACCTCCAAGTGGATATAAAAACCATAATTTACTTGAATCAGAGCTTATATTTATGAAAAAAAGCATTAAGTTCACTAGTATATAGACCGTTAAATGAATGTAAAACGCTTTTAAGTTCTCCACCCTTTTTTTAGCTCGTAAATAATTCTCATCTCGCTCCATATGTAAACACCTCTTTCATCATTGTATTTTTTAAATTCGCTCCGATTTAAACATCATATTCTAGTCAGGAATCCCTTATTCTCAAAAAATACAAAACAAAAAAGTACCTAGCAAATAGTCATGTGTATGACCATTTGCTAGGTACTGCATAATCCGTTTATTATTTACAGGAGTCTAATTAAGACCAAATCCAAACATCATCATTATTCACAGCGTTGTTCTTTACCTCATAAACCTTTTCGATATGATCCGTTGTGTTCCAATTAATAGAACTGCCACCCCAGCCTACATACCTCATATCAATTTTCACTTTCTCACCCGCTTTAAACACTTGCCCCTTTGTCAAGAAAACATCAATAATAACTTTCTTCCCGTTTAGCGATGGATACTCAACTACGACATATTTAGTAGCACCGTCTCCCTCATCTTTCATCGTTCCTACTTTTGATACTTCTCCAATTACATAATCAGGTGAGCCATCTTCTTTCATGTGCATGCCTAACTTGTTTGTTGTATTTTCAATTGCAGTTGCAACCATATATTCTGTAAAATTACGCATCATAGATCCAGTAGCTTTTACTTCATCTCCTACTTTCACATTTGAAAATGAATCTATATATACACTAACAGGTTCTTCGTATTGCTTAGATTTAACAACAATTACACCGTTATCTACTTCTACTACTCGTCCTTCTAATGTTGAGAAATTAGATTCTATAGAAGCTGCACTCGCTTTTGTTACTTCTAGTCCTGGTACATTCGTTCCTGATAATGCTGCGATTCCTAAAGCACCTGCTAAAATTATTTTTTTCATACCCATTATGAAACATCTCCATTCATGATGATTTTATTTTTGATTGGATACGACCAACCTGTAACTATTATAGTTACAGGTCGTGTGAAATAGCAACCCTCTTTCTTATGCAATGTTGCATACTGTAATTTTTAAATATACAGCAAGAGGAATAAATTCTCGAATTATAATAGTTAATTCAAAGCTAAAATAACCTTATGGGCACGGTATAAAGAAATTAAGAACTACTTTCGATCCTAAGGTTAACCAATAGCTTTATAAAAACTCAATCAAATTCTATTCAACTAGTTGAAAACTGAACCATGTCGAATTTTATTTTCATAAAATTCAAATTCTAAGGAGGTTTTACAAAATATTACACAGAATTATTCGTATATCGTAATATAATTGGTAATTTTTTACGATTCATTTCATTTTATCTACCACGTTTAGACAAAATGAAAAAACATAACAAAAGGAGAGATATAGATTGAAAAGAAAAATTAGTACAGCTGTTGTAGGGTTATCAGTGTTTAGCTTTGGTCTTTTTGGTGTAAATATTGGGGATGGCGGCGTTGTAAAAGCTGAGCACGGTGAAACTTTTGCTCCGAAATTAGAAAGCCATGGAGACCACGGCGGGGCTCCTGCTTATGATCATGGAAGACCTCCTATTTCATCATATAATAAAGGGGATACCTGGGCTCCGAAACAAGAGACACATGCTGATTTAAGCTCGAAATTGGATTCACATGCTGATACTTGGGCTCCTGCTTTCAATATTGGCGATACTCCTGCTCCGAAACTTGAGGGGCACGAACATTTCCCTGCTCCAAAACTAGAAGCTCACGGTGAAACT
>NZ_JAKUFR010000067.1:0-28695 GCF_022663555.1 Bacillus cereus group sp. BfR-BA-01381 | reverse complement strand
GTACTCGCAGAAAACATTGTACTTTCGTTACAAAATGCATACGCTTTGAAAAGAAATTTTTCTGGACAAAACGAAGTTTCTGTAAAAAATGCGAATTCTTCCCTAACAGACACGGTCACTCTTGCGATGATACATGTGATCATGGTAAAGACTGTCACGATGGCGGACACAAGTGGAACGATTGCAAGGGCGGACATAAATTCCCATCTTGCAAACACAAGAAATTTGATCACTTCTGGTATAAAAAACGTAATTGTTAGTTTTTATGCCTACAAAAAGGCCGCTTTGCGGCCTTTTTTACGTTTATCCCGCTTTATTGAAAATGACTTATATCTGCAAATTGCTTCACTTCACCTTTATCTTCTTCAAATTCTATAATACTCAAACTAGCACTATGCATAAATGGATCATCCCACACATTTTCTATTTCAATACCCGCAAAATGTCCTACAAGTAGCTTTGCCGCTGCCGCATGGGAGACAATTAATATATTTTCTCCTTTATGCTTTTCCAAAAGAAGCTGCATCCCCTCAATTACCCTTTTATGAACAGCCTCAAAATTTTCTCCTGATGTTGACTGAAAAAGATGTGGTTCATACCAAAATAACTGTATGTCGTCTGGGTATTGCCTTTCTATATCATCAATTGTCTGTCCTTCCCATATACCCATGTTAATTTCATAGAAATGCTCATCCGCGATTATCGGTATATCACGTTCTCCCTTTATTAACTCTGCAGTATGAAGGGTTCTTTCACTCGGACTACTATAGATCGCATGAATAGATAAATCTTTCATTCGCTCTCCTAATTGCTTAGCTTGCAGTATACCATTTTCAGTTAAAGCAGAATTTTTTCGTCCTTGCATTCGCTTCGCTACATTCCATTCCGTCTCACCATGCCTTGTTACATATACCGTTGTCTTCACTTCAATTCCCCCTTACCATGTTGGCCGTAATTCCCACGGTTCTACTCGTCCTACAATCCATTCATCACATTTACTTTCAATTCCTTTTATTACTCCATCCGATATTTCTTCATGAGTAAGCCATCTTCCGTATGTATCTTCTAATATAAAACCTAAAATTATTCTATGATAGCTACATCGCGTACCGCCTATTTTTTGTGAGGCTATTCTCGACGCTTTACTGCCTAAAATATGAAAAACGTTGTATGTTTCAGACGACAAGTCTAATTCTCTACAAATGAGTGATAACGCATCCTTTGCACTTGAGTGTATCCATGCGACAACTAATGTTATTGGTCCATTCCGCTCAATTGTGTTTTTAATAGCTACCTTCACATCGTCATCATTATGATAATCTAACGGAAGGCATGTGATATTTTCTGGTATAGCACTCTCTCGTTTAACATTTTCTAATTTCACTTCATCTCTTCCAATAATAGAAACATGAAACTCTTGCTCACAAAGCCACATAGACACCCTCTTTAGCATTCCTGTTCCACCAATTACTAGCGCATGCAACTTCTTTTCCTCCTTAGTAAAATGTCATATGAGGTTTATCTTCCCTATAATAATTAAGTCTGTCTTGCAATGTCCCTGAATGAAATTCAAACTTATGCCCGTCTGGGTCAACAAAATAGATAGATTCACAATCCCTTACATCACGTTCTCTTCCTTTTAAAATATGAACATCATTTTCTTCTAATCGCTGCAGTAGACGTTCAAAGTCTTTCTGTTCAACAGAAAACGCAATATGTGTATAAGATTGATAAATCTCATTTCTCGGAATATGTATTTCTTCATTAAGTGCTACCCATACTCCACATATATTAAAATATGCAAGTTTTCTTCCTCTAACTAATAATTCTCCTTCCAATACTTTTTCGTAAAATTCAATAGAATCTTCTAGATTAGATACTGAAAAACATAGATGATTGATTCCGTTTAACAACTATAATTCCTCCTATACAAATAAAAGATGAGCGAAAATTCACTCATCTTTTATTATACTATTTTTTTGTAATATATGCCCATTTATAACTGAAGTCCCCACCAAACGTATGATTCGCAATACCTTTTACGTACGGTTTCTCTAAATATGCTGTACTTTGTTGATACGTAGGAGAAATCGCAGCATCTTGACCAATTAAGATTTTTTCAGCTTCTGCAAGTGCTTTCCAGCGTGCTTTATCATCTTTTAATAGCTCTCCTTTTGATTTCGCTACTAAATCATCATACTTCGGATTAGAATAATCCATTTCATTAAATGAACTTCCAGTAACAAACATATCAATATAAGTCATTGGATCTGGATAGTCTGGACTCCATGCAGATAAAGAAAATTCATATTCGAATTTCTTTTCTAAATCTAACTTCTGCTTATATGGCTGCTGTTTCAAATTCACTTTAATACCAGGTAAGTTTTTCTCTAACTCTTCTTTAATAAAGTCGCCTACTTTTTTACGGCTACCGTTATCATCATTTAGTAATTCTACTGTAATTGTATCTTGGCCAAGTTCCTTCTTCGCTTCTTCCCATATTTTTTTTGCTTTTGCTGCATTATCTTTACTGTCACGGAAATTTTTATTTACAGAACGGAAATCTTTCCCATCTGGTCCTGTCGTAAATTTTTCAGGTACTAAGAAATATGCTGGCAATGACCCGTCATTTAAAATAACATTTGCAATTCCTTTTTTATCATATGCTAGGTCAATCGCTTCACGAACTTTTTGATTTTTAAACGTTGCATTTTTTTGGTTAAATCGTAAGAAATACATACGTGGATCTAACTTCGTTTTAAATTCATCTGGCTTATTCTTTTTATATTTATCAACAAATTCAGAAGTTAAAATAACACGGTCCGCTTGATCACTATCATATAAATTTACTCCTGTGCTTGTTTCCTTCACAATATTCACATTAATTTCTTCTAACTTCACAGTATCTTTATCCCAATAATTAGGGTTTTTCTTTAACTGATAACTTCGTTCATGTTTCCATTCACTCATCGTAAACGGTCCATTATATAATAATTTATCTGCTTCTAATCCGTATTTATCTCCTTGTTCTTTCACATATTTTTCATTTAAAGGGAAGAATGTTGGGAATGAAGTAAGCTCAAGGAAATATGGTGCTGGTTGTTCTAATTCTACTACTAACGTTTTATCATCCTTCGCTTTCACTCCTAATTGATCTAACGGTAACTCTCCTTTATTTACTTTCTGTGCATTTTTCACATCAAATAAAATAAATGCATACTCAGCTGCCGTTGCTTTATCTAATGTACGTTGCCATGCATATACAAAATCTTGTGCTCGAACTGGATCACCATTTGACCATTTCGCATCACGTAATTCAAATGTATATGTCTTTTTATCTTCACTAATTTTCACGTCTTTTGCCATACCTGGAGTTGGTTTATTATCCTTATCCAAACGATATAATCCTTCCATTGCATTTACAAAGGCACGGAATGATACAGAGTCTGTTGATTTTGACGTATCCATTGAAGGAATTTCTGCTGTTTCTAGTAAGTTTAATACTTGCTTATCTGCTGCCCCCTTACCTGCTTCTTTCTTCGTTGTAGATGCCTTCTCCCCATTTCCGCAACCTGCAACTAATACGCTAGTCGATAATGCAACTGCAGCAATCGTTGTTACCTTTCTCTTCATTGTTCCTTCCCCCAATCTATATGTATAAAGTGAAACTTTAATCAGCGGGGGGGTTCTTCATCCCCCACTGATTATTAGTTGAACCAATCGGGCTTTTATGGGCAGCCCGACCCCCACCTAACTTCTTTCCTTTCACTGAATTTTGAGATGGGGGTCTTACTGCCCATTAAAGCGGGATAAATGAAAGCCAGTATAATACATATTATTATACAAAAGATTCAGATTATTTCAAATATTATTTTCGTATATACAAAAAAAGAAGCGGATAGAGAGCTCTACTATCCACTTCTTTTTCTATTTCTTTTACTTGTAATCCATCCTCTATGTCAAATGGATTTTGAACTTTAAATATTTCGTCCATTATCTTTAAAAATTCTTCCTCATTTTTAGATTCGCCATTAATCATAAGTGAGTATGGCTCGATCTCACCCAATTTATAATCCACAACAAATTGGATCGTAACCTTTTTCTTCGACATATCCGGACTATCCCCTTGGAACTCTACCAATTCTAATCCTTCAGTGCCACGATAATATGCCCAACCCGGATTTCTAAAATAATTTTCAAACGATTCACCAATTGAAAAGAATGGATATTCATATAGCGAGCTTGTACGAACCTTTTGAATAATATCTCGATCAGTCGGGAAAAAGAAATGGCTGATAAAAATACTAGCAACCGCTAAAATCGTAACAATTGTTGCTCCCATTTTACTCGTTCCACCACTATCACGAATGAGGTACTTTTCAACCGATTCATCTTGAATTTCTCGTGCTTTTATTCGATATATACGCCTTTCTGCAAATTGATAATATAATCCATTCGTAAAAATCGCCATTCCAAATAAAATAAAAACGAGTAATAGAAACGTAAGAGGCACCATATTAATGATCGGCAATGCTACGTTGAAGCCCATATAATAAGAAAACGCATCACACGCTAATAATAACAATACAAATAAAGCTGCAGGTAAATAATACTTACGATATCCGAGCCAACCTACATTGAAAATAGCTGCCCAACCATTCCAGCTCCACCTAGCAATCCGCTTTTCCTCAAGCTCCCATTTCCTTTTGTAATACGGATATTGTCTCCCTACATATACTTCTAATTCCTTGTCTATTAGCGAACTTCCTTCACTCTGTTCAGTATGCAAAGTCCGCTGGCAACTTTCACAATTTAACTGATTTCCCTCGCAAAGTTGCCCACAATTTATACATTTCAAAACAATCCCTCTTCCCATCCATACGTCATTTCAAAATACCTTCGTGTTTTAATAACCACTCTTTCCTCCATAAACCGCCCGCATACCCAACAAGTTTCCCGCTCTTTCCTATTACACGATGACACGGAACGATTATTGAAATCGGATTGCGACTATTTGCTCCTCCTATTGCTCGTACAGCTTTCGTATTTCCAACTTTCTCTGCAATATCTAAATATGAAGCACTTACGCCATAAGGAATCGTATAGAGCGCATCCCATACATTTTTTTGAAATGCTGTTCCCTCAGCAGACAACGGGACTGTGAACTCTTTTCTATTCCCCTTAAAATATTCATCGAGCTCATTTATACATTGATCTATCATTTCATTTGTATGTTCTTCTTGTCTCTCATCAACAAATATAACAGACGTAATTCCTTTATCGTTCGCTGTAATTTCTAGCAAGCCTAATTCACTTTCATAATAAGCTTGGTACATATGTCATCCTCCAATTCAATTCATATTCATTATTGTAACACGAATAGACAAAATTTTTCGTATAAGCGTTTTATTCGAGAAACAAAAACGAGAATGATACAATGTAAGAAAATTCAATCTAGGAGGCTATTGAATGAATTACGAACTTTTTTCACCTTATACAATTAAGGATGTTACATTAAAAAACCGGATTGTTATGTCACCTATGTGCATGTATTCATCGGAAAACGGGGATGGCCAAGTAACGAATTTCCATCTCATTCATTATGGAACAAGAGCTGCCGGTCAAGTTGGTTTAGTTATGATTGAAGCAACAGCCGTGTTACCTGAAGGGCGAATTTCAAATAAAGACTTAGGCATTTGGGATGACAGTTTAATTGAAGGCTTACATAAAACGACAACTTTTATACACGATAATGGTGCAAAAGCTGCCATCCAGCTCGCTCACGCTGGAAGAAAAGCAGCATTAGAAACAGATGTGTTAGCTCCTTCAGCCATTCCATTTAATGAAACAATGAAAATACCAATAGAGATGAGCAAACACCAAATTAAAGATACTGTATTAGCTTTTCAGCAAGCTGCAGTACGATCCAAACAAGCTGGATTTGACGTTATTGAAATACACGGTGCTCACGGTTATCTTATTAATGAATTTCTTTCTCCACTTACCAATAAGCGGACTGATGAATATGGTGGTTCACCTGAAAACCGCTATCGTTTCTTACGCGAAATCATTGACTCCATAAATGAAGTTTGGAACGGACCGTTATTTGTCCGTATTTCAGCAAATGATTATCATCCTGACGGGTTAACAGTTCAAGATTATGTTCAGTATACAAAATGGATGAAAGAACAAGGAGTAGATTTAATCGATTGTAGCTCTGGGGCTGTTGTACCTGCACGCATCGATGTTTATCCTGGGTATCAAGTACAATATGCTAAACATATTAAAGAACATGCTAACATTGCAACTGGTGCAGTTGGATTGATTACGACTGGGGCACAAGCAGAGCAAATTTTAAATAATAACGAAGCAGATTTAATTTTTATCGGACGTGAGTTACTTCGCAATCCTTACTTCCCACGAATAGCCGCCAATGAACTTGGCTTTGAGTTAGAAGAACCGTATCAATACGAGCGAGCGCCTGGGAAAATCAGTACAAATAAATAAAACCGAGAAGCTTTTCTTCTCGGTTTTATTTATTCTATCGTTGTAATTTCATTTGAATTATAAATGTGGATACCTGATTCTTCTCGCAATGCAGTTATATACATCCCTTTCGCCACATCTTTAGCTGAAATCGGTTTATACTTTTTGAATGCCCCTTTAAATATAAAAGGAATAATACGAGATAATTTTTCCGCCATTCGTTCACCTAAGCGAAATTCTTGTCGATTTCCTACTAATAAAGATGGCCTAAAAATGTGAATACCACCGATTACTAACTTTTGCAATTCCTCTTCCATTCTTCCTTTCACTTGTGAATAAAAGAAAAACGATTTAGGATTCGCTCCCATTGAGGACACAACAAGGAAATTTTGCACCCCTTGTTTTTCAGCTAAACAAGCCGCTCGTAACGTATATTCATAATCTACCTTTTTGAAATTAGCTTTTGTTTTTGCTTTTTTGATTGTTGTTCCTAGACAACTAAATACGTCATCTACAGCAAAGAACTCTTTATATTCCTCTAATGCCAAATAATCTACTTGCTTTTGCTGTAACTTTTCATGTTGCCATTGCATTGGTTCTCTTACAAAAATAGTAACCGAATCGTAGTAATCTGATTCAAGTAATAGACGCGTTATCTCTTGCCCAACTAAACCACTTGCACCAAGTACTAACGCTGTTCGCTTATTCATATATGCATATACCTCTTATTTTACTTTTCTCTCCTTTAGTAACATACAACTTTTAGGAGTTTCCTTCTCTCATTTTACCACAAGTAAAGCACTATGCGTACGCATAGTGCTTTACTCACTCTTTTTTCTCATCTTTTTCTCGTAATTTTGTTACGGTTGATGCATCTCCTAAATTACTTATTAATCTTCTTAAAAAAATTAAGACTACGGCTAATGGTAGTACTACCGCTAATATCAATAAAATAGCTTCCATTAAATAACCCAAACACTCATCCCCCTCTACACCCTCCTTTCATATATATGAACACTACGTTGTCACATATGCATGTATTCGCAAAAATAACACATCTATATTTGACAACTTTATAACAAAATCAAATCGGAATGATTATTATTTATTGCAACTTTATAAAAGATGTATTATACTAAGTTCGCAAACTAAAACGTAATTATTCCGTTTTGTATTAAAATGATATTTTTCTTCTATAATTGGGGAAAATATATCCGTAAAAAAAGAAAAGAGGAGAACTTCATGCCTAAAAGATTGACTATACTTTCATTCTTACTTATTTTCACTTTAATTTTTACTGGCTGCTCAAATACAAAAGAAGGTAATGCCAAGAAAGACGGAAAACTAACTGTTTATACAACTATTTTTCCTCTTGCAGATTTCGCAAAAAAAATTGGTGGCGACTATGTAACTGTTGAAGCAATTTACCCACCTGGTGCAGATTCTCATACATTTGAACCAAGTCAGAAACAAACAGTACAAGTTGCAAAAGCCGATTTATTCGTTTATAACGGCGCTGAATTAGAACCATTTGCTGAAAAAATGGAAAAAACATTACAAAAAGAAAACGTTAAAATTGTAAATGCATCAAAAGGTATTGAACTGCGTACTTCTACTGAAGAAGAGCATCATGATCACGGAGACGGCCATAAAGAGGATGAACATCATCACGATAAAGACCCACACATTTGGTTAGACCCTACTCTAGCAATGAAACAAGCAGAAAAAATTAAAAATGCACTTGTAGCATTACAACCTGACCATAAACAAGAGTTCGAAAAAAACTTTGCAGCACTTCAAACAAAATTTACTGATTTAGATGATCAATTTAAAGCAGCAGTTGCGAATGCAAAAACGAAAGATATTTTAGTTTCTCATGCGGCTTATGGATACTGGGAACAACGCTATGGCCTGAAACAAATTGCTATCGCCGGTATTTCAGCTTCTGATGAACCATCTCAAAAACAACTTGCTGACATTACAAAAACAGTAAAAGAACATAATCTAAAATATATTTTATTTGAAACATTTTCTACTCCAAAAGTAGCATCCGTTATTCAAAAAGAAACAGGTACAAAGATTTTACGCTTAAATCACTTAGCTACTATTTCTGAAGACGATGCGAAAAATAATAAAGATTACTTCACTTTAATGGAAGAAAACGTAAACACATTGAAAGAAGCTACTAACTAACCAATTTTTAATAAGAAGAGGCTGTCTCAAAAGGTCTTTAAATAAGACCTTTTGGAGACAGTTTTTTATTTTAACTTTAATATGGATGAGAAAATCTTTAAGAATCAAGAGTAGTTCATTTTAGAGATGTAGTTTCAATTGAAACTACATCTTTTCATGCTCATAAAAACTCTATATCCACTTCACATTTACATTAGATTCATCCATAATTTTTTCATATAATATAGCTATTTTTTCTTAATATTAAGTATTTACATTTCCCCTTCCTTACCTCATAATTTTAATCGGGAAAGGGAGGAAAAAAATGGTTCAAATAAAAGTAACGCCCGAAGAATTGGAACGAGTTGCAAAACGGGCAAACGATACAAAGCACGCATTAGAATCTATACATAATAACTTATGCAATCAAATTGATTACATGTGTTTTCAATGGACAGGCGCATCAAATCAAAACTTCATTCAAATGTTTAACAATGCGAGACCATCCGCATTCACAGCTATTAATGCGCTTGTACATGTTGAAGAAGAATTAAAGAGAATTGCTGAGAAATTCCGCGTTGCAGATAGTGAAGATGTAACATCCCAAAAAACGACTAAGTCTAGTAAAGCACCTGAAAAATCTTTCTTAGGAAAAGTATGGGATGGTATAGTAGATGGTGCGGGAGATGCTGTTGGAGATACAATTGACGGTATAAAAGCATTAGGTGACTGGGAAACTTGGAAAGGCATGGGCTACACTGTCACCCATTTAGATGAAGCTTTACCTGCTATGTGGAATGCATTATCCGACTCTTTTAATAAAGATGTAATAAATGGTGATGCAGAGACCCGTGCGAGATGGGGATCTTATGCTTTAACACAAATTGGATTAGGTCTTCTTGGAGATAAAGGGGTTAGTAAGGCTGCAAAACTAGCACAAGGGGCTAAATTCTCTCAAGGTATCTCAAAAGCTGGACAATTATTTAATAAAGGCGATAATTTGGCTTTCGCAGGCGGTAATGGTGGTAGATCTGTATTTGATAGTGCTGCTTTTAGACAAGCCGAAGAAAAACTTTCAACCTACCAGTTTGCTAAAGGTGAAGGTAATATAGGTACTACTCCAAAAGCTGTAGAGGTTACTCCAAGTTTTAACCGTGAAAATTTATCGGAACATATAGGCGAGGGATTTGCTTCGCAAATAGATAATGTTTTAAAAGAGGCAAATATATCAAACGAACAATTCCATAACCTTAAAGTGAAACATTACACTGAATTGAATGCTGAAGAAATTCAAATTATGAAAAAAATACGAGATTCTGTTCCAGCACCAAATCAAGATACATTATTACAAAAAGTAATTAGTTTGGACAGTGTCGAAAATTACCTGAAGGAAACTGAATATTTTAATTCCGTAGGAGGTTGTGTAGCTAAAATGGAAGATGTGAAACAAATTCACTCCCCTAAGGATGTATATGAATCACTACGCTTAGATTATGAAGGAACACCTTACACTACAACTAGTGATTACGCAACTATTAGATTTAAAACAAATCAAGTTGATAAAATGAAAATTCCTTACGCTGAATCATTTGGAGATTCTTTAAATGTAAAACCAAATGAGTATGTTACATTTCCTCAAACAGGAAATGGTTTTACAGCTGCCGAAAACGGACACATTATTCCAGAATACGAAACAGCATGGGGGCAATATATGTCACCTAGTGATGGTGCCGAGATTTATACTGTAATAAATGGAGAAGAGACATTGGTAGGAGTATTTAGTAGTGATTTAGATAGATTTATACCTGCTACCAAAAATAAATAATGGAGGTTGTTTTTTGTGATTAGAAAAGGTTTATATGGGGTGTATCAAGGCAAAGAGTATTCTTTAGGTAAAGAAGATGGTGAATTCATTAATATTGTTTCAAGAGACATTGCGGAGTTAAAAAATGGGTTTATACCTCATGCGTGGGATAATAATCTATTGATAAAACAAGTTAAAAAGTCAGATTTAGATGCTGCCTATAATGTTACATTATTCGCAAAATATAAAGGACATAATTTCGGAGTACTAACTGCAAGCGAATTCAAAGTAGTTATTGCTACAAATAATCCACAGGTAGGACACGAACTAAATATGTCTGTACCAGGTCGTGGGGAATTTCATATGGAAGTAAATAGGACAGATGTTGAGTTAATTGAAGAAAAAAAACCTATATGGGGATTTACACTAGATATAGACAATTAATTACACCAAATAAAAGCAGAACCTTATAAGGGTTCTGCTTTTATAAGCCTTACCTATTTTGTAACAATAGCAAATCCTAAACCAGCATCTTTATTTTAACTAGTTATCCAAATTGATAAATATAAGGATCAATTTGTTCCTAAAAACACAATCCAGAATTTCTCCTGTAGGATATTACATACAGCAGACAATACAAAACCAAGTGCCCCTTCAACGAGTGCAATGTGCAGTGAATAAAAATATTGAGCTCACCAATGGAGATGCTCTTATTAACATAATGAAGCATAAACATTAAAGAGGTTGCCCAAAAGTAGCTATTCAGCTATTTTTGGGCAACCTCTTCTTTTTTATGTGCTTCTACTTGACTTGACCAAAATAACAAGTAAAATTATCCATATTAGCTTTCAAGCTATATCAATTTAGAAGGTGAGTTGGAATTATGACTCTTCACATTTGTGAAGTAACAGAAAAAAATTGGCGTTCGGTAGCTGCTTTAAACGTCGCAGAAGACCAGCAGCAATTTATTGAAAGCAATGCGTTTTCTCTAGCAGAATCATTATATGAGAGAAACGGAACGTCAGTAGGTTTATATGATGGAGAAACACTTGTAGGATATACAATGTATGGATGGTATTGTGAAAAACGTAAAAGCGTATGGTTAGACCGCTTTATGATTGACCAACAATATCAAGGAAAAGGATACGCAAAACGTTTCCTTCGCTTGCTTATTCAATTCTTACAAAATAAATTTGAATGTAAAACAATTTATTTAAGTTTACATCCAGATAACAAACTTGCAATGGGATTATATGAATCATTTGGATTCCGTTTAAATGGCGATATTGATGATGAAGGCCCTGTTGTAGGTGTTGTAATGGAGTTACTTTTAGATGAACATACAAGCCTGTGAAAACAGGCTTTTTTATTATCCTTCATTTTTTGCAATCTAGCATTTCTCTACAAAGTGCTTAGTTAATCCAAAAAATAAGCCTGCAATATGCGCAGACTTACTTCACACACTCCTCAAAATGTGCTTGGAACCATTCTTTATTAATATCTTTTCCGATGAAAACAACTTCACTTACTCGATCTTCGCCCTCTTGCCACTCTCTATCATACGAAGCAGCAAATAACGTATGTACACCTTGGAAAACGATACGTTTATCCACTCCATCAATCGATAAAATTCCTTTGTAGCGATATAAGTATTCTCCTAGTTCTTGAACGACAGCTGACATCCACTCATTTAGTTTTTGTAAATCTAACGGACGCTCTTCGCGTAGTACAAACGATTTTACACCTTCTAAATGATTATGCTCTGTATGAGGATAAATTTGTAACGTATCTTTCGTTTTAAACGTTTGAATTTGTAGTAACGATGGAATATCCACATCACAATTAGTCGACTGAATTAACTTTGCAGTCGGGTTTATTCCTTGAAGTTCATGTAAGAGATTTTCTTTTTCACTCTCTTCAATTAAATCTAACTTATTCACTAATACAACATCAGCAAATGCAATTTGTTCTTTTGCTTCTAGCCCTTTTTCAAAATGTTTATGTATATGATAACTATCTACTACTGTTACAACACCATTAATTTGGTATGCAGATTGAATAACAGGATCTAAAAAGAATGTTTGAATAATAGGACCTGGATTTGCAAGACCAGTCGTTTCAATTACTAATCCATCAAAGTCCATTTTCCCTTCTGCTTTTACGTCCAGTAATTGTTTTAACGCAACGAGTAAATCCTCACGTACAGTACAGCACAAACAGCCGTTTGTCATTTCCATAATTTCTTCTTCAACATTCATAATCAACTGATTATCAATACCAATTTGCCCGATTTCATTTACGATCACCGCTAATTTCTGACCGTGATTCTCTGATAAAATACGATTTAATAATGTCGTTTTCCCTGATCCAAGAAAACCAGTTAATATTGTTACTGGAATCATGCCTTACATCTCCTTATAGCTATATATTTTTACATTATAGCATATAGAGAAAAACGTTTTTGTGGCTAAACATATTTATTGTATGTACACCTAATTAACTATATAATAACATGTAGTAAGAAAGCCTTTTCAAAATAATAATCATTCATCAAGGGGGTACTTATAATGGAACGAGTTCAAATGGCCGAAACGCTAGAATTTTCTCGTATTATTCAAGGTTTTTGGCGTTTAGCAGAATGGAATATGACGAAACAAGAATTACTTTCTTTCATTGAAGATTGTATGGATATGGGAATTACTACTTTTGATCACGCTGATATTTATGGCGGTTATACGTGTGAAGGACTGTTCGGAGAGGCATTACAACTAAAGCCTTCCTTACGTGAAAACATGCAAATCATCACAAAATGTGGAATCGCTCCCCCATCACCAAAATTTCCAGAGCGTTATGTTGCTCACTACAACACTAGTGCAGAACATATTATTCAAAGTGCAGAAGCTTCACTTAAAAATTTACATACAGATTATATTGACGTATTACTTATCCATCGTCCTGATCCTTTCATGGATCCAAATGAAGTGGCAGAAGCGTTCTCACGCTTAAGACAAGAAGGAAAAGTTCGTCATTTTGGTGTATCTAACTTTTTACCTTCCCAATTCAATATGTTAAGTTCATACTTAGATTTCCCGCTTATTACAAACCAAATTGAAGTATCAGCTCTGCAGCTTGAGCATTTTGAAAAGGGAACAATTGATTTATGTCAGGAAAAACGAATCAATCCAATGATTTGGTCACCTCTTGCTGGCGGAGAAATCTTTACTGGTCAATCAGAACGTGCTGTACGTGTACGTGAAACTGTGCAAAAAGTTGCTACTGAGCTAGGTGTTTCTAGTATCGATACGGTTATGTATGCTTGGTTACTTGCACATCCAGCTAATATGATGCCCATCGTCGGCTCTGGTAAATTAGATCGTGTTAAAACGGCCGCACTTGCTACAAAAGTTAACTTAGACCGTCAACAATGGTTTACAATTTTTGAAAGCTCTAACGGACATCCTGTACCATAATGCACAAAAAGAAGAGCCGTTTCTCTACAGCTCTTCTTTTTCATATGTATTTCTAGTCATCGCAAATACACACATATCCCTTAATCCATTTCCATCTACTGCAACACTCGCACTTTCTAACGTACCTTCTAATTTAAAGCCCAATTTTTCAGGGATCGCTCTACTCTTCTTATTTAAAGCATCACAACGAATTTCTACGCGATTTGCTTTTAGTTCAGAAAAGGCGAAATCCGTTATCCCCTTTGCAGCCTCTACCATATAGCCCTGTCCACTAAATCTTGAATCAATCCAATACCCGATTTCAAATTGAGGTATATCCCAATTAATACGATGCAATCCAGCTGATGCAATAAACTCACCTGTTTCTTTCGAAAAAACTAGTAACCTTAAATCCTCACGCTGCAAAAATTGAATATGCGATTTTCTAATGCTCACTTCTACTTCTTCCTCTGTTTGCTCTTTTTGTGCAAAAACCATCCATGGTTTTAATTCTTTCATAGAAGCTTGAATGGCATCGTATACAGCTTTACCATCACCCGGTTTCGGCATTCGAATCAATAGCCTTCCAGTATAAAATTCAGAAGGAAAATCGAATAATAACGGATTCACTTTCAACACTCCCTATAATTCTTTTATATATAATAATATCCATCTCAAACTATACAGTAAAGAAATTTCTGAATTTTATACATTTAATTCATTTACATCTACCGCAACACGAACGCCAGATTCAATTGCCCCTTGTATCCATCCGTGATATAACGTTGTATGGTCTCCAGCAAAGAATATTCTTCCCTCTGGTTTGACAATCGCTGGTTGCAACTCTGATTCTTGACCTGCCTGAAATAGAGCAAACCCTCCAAGTGCATATGGATCCAACGTCCAACTTTTTGATATACCAGATAAGAATTCATCATATACTTGACCACCTAATATCGTTGCTAAGTTTTGTAATGTGTAATAAATACGATCTCCCTTTGATAATCCATCCCATAACAACGCATCATATGACCACGTATAGCTTCCTAGCATCATTGCTGGTCCCTTTCCTCCAATTCCATAGCTTGGATAATAGGCGTAACGAATTGGCAAATCCGTTATAATTCTGCCACCTAATTGTCCTTGTTCTTCCCAAAATCGACTTTTAAATTGAATTCCTATTTTTGTCGCAGGCATATAATGCAATTCACGAATTGCTTTCCATTTCTCATGCGATATAGAATCAAATGGATCTACTTCTACAAACCGCATTGTTGAAAACGGAATGGTCACAATAACTAAGTCCCCTGTAATACTACTATATTCAAACGTTTCTTCGTTTCGATAGAAAGCTGTCACACCATTATCATGCTGATGTAGCTTCATTAATTTTTGATTATATATAATATCTTCCTCTAATTGTGGTAAAAAAGATTTTGGCAATCTATCATTCCCGCCTATTATTTCACAAAATCCGCTCTCCTCTTGCATAATGTATAAAAAACGTAATGTCTCAACGAATGACCTTTCTAAAAAACCTTCTAAATCCAACAAAACGCCAATCATCTCAATTGTTACTGGTGAAAAGTAAGTATTATATTGATAAGGGTGATATTTTAAAAATTGTCCTGTAGAGTATCTCCCAAAATCCTTTACTACAACATCCCAATTTTTCTCTGGGTTCTTTTTAATAAAATTTATAATAGGCTGCACCGCTAACAATAATAGCTCCTCAGACGTTTTCCCAACTTCATTCATTTCCACAGGATACTTTAATATATTTGGATCTTTTTCATATTGTTTTAATGTCGTTTTTCGGCCGTTTACGTAAATAATATCAGTCTCATTCCTATTAATAAAAGGGCTTACCTGTAGCCCAAATTTTCTTATATATGCCATCGTTAATGTATGCGAATACGGAATTCTCATTGCCCCTACATCCAAATATAAACCGGTATCTTCCATTCTAACTGTCTCTATGCGGCCGCCTACCCGGTTGTTTGCTTCAAAAATCTTCACTTCATGTCCCGCAGCTTTTAATAAAGATGCCGAAACTAATCCAGCCATGCCAGCCCCTACTACAATAATTTGTTTCGGGCTCGTCGTCTCCTTTAATCCTTTATCTATAATTTTTAACGTTTCATCCATCTCCGTGTTATACATTATATCTTTCTGCACAATTCCACCCCTTACTTCATCAAATGGGCATTAGTCGTTTAGTGCATTTTATTCATAAATTTCTATAAACATAACAACAGAGCAAGTTAAATATTCACTAAAAATACATAAGAGATAGCTCTCACATCTCTTTACGCTTCGTATAATATAGCAACAGCAAATAAGGAGTGGTTGAATATGAAACCAACTTACGACTACAATGCTACAAAGAAGTATTTAGAAGAAAAGAAACAACAGCTATGCAACAAACTTAGTAATATGCATCTATCTAAAAAAGAACGTGAACAACTAAAACTTGAGATTGATAACTACGAATATATTCTAAATGTAGTCGAAATGAATCATTATGAACGAGGATTTTCACGTTAAAAGTGGATATGTAATTTATCCACTTTTTATTTTGAGCATTTCATTACGCATTTTTCGTAAGTAAATATATAATAGGATGTACATTAAGATTGAGAGGTATATTCTATGATCAAATTAAGTGTATTAGACCAATCCCCTATTTCAGATGGTAGTACGGCAGCCCAAGCTTTTTCACATACAGTTACGCTTGCGCAAGAAGTTGAAAAACTCGGATATACACGCTTTTGGGTATCAGAACATCACAATTCTGTAAGCCTTGCTGGCTCAAGTCCAGAAATACTTATTTCTCATATTGCAGCGAAAACGGAGCGGATGAGAGTCGGTTCGGGTGGTGTCATGTTGCCACACTATAGTCCGTATAAAGTTGCTGAGAATTTCCGTGTTTTAGAAGCGCTTTATCCAAATCGTATTGACCTTGGTGTCGGCAGAGCACCTGGCGGTATGCCAATTGCAACTCGCGCGCTTCAAGAAGGGAAAATGGTCTCACTTGATCAATATCCAGAGCAAATTGCAGATGTTGCAATGTACTTACATGATCAAGTACCAGAAAACCATCATTATGCAAATTTAAAGGCTACTCCTGTAATTCCCACATCTCCTGACATGTGGTTGCTTGGCTCTAGCGGAGAGAGTGCAAAGATTGCCGCACAACAAGGTGCTTCTTTTGCATTCGCACAGTTCATAAACGGATACGGTGGACCCGAGGTAATGGAGGCCTATCAAAAACAATTCCAACCTTCCTATTTAGGAGATAAACCAAAATCAATCGTCGCTATTTTTGTTATTTGCGGTGAAACAACTGAAGAGGCGGAAAAAATTGCTTCTAGTTTAGATTTATCAATCTTATTACTAGAACAAGGAAAGCGTACAACTGGTACACCTTCTATTGAAACTGCACAAAATTATTCATACAGCGCCTATGATTTATTCCGTATAAAAGAGAATCGTCAACGTATGATCGTCGGTGATCCCTCTTCTGTGAAAGAACAAATCGTAAACTTAAGCAAAGCGTACAATACTGATGAATTTATGATTGTCACAATTACTCATCGATTTGAAGATAAATTAAATTCTTATCGCTTACTAGCGAATGCTTTTCATTTATAAGGATAAAAGGGAGATACATCCATTATGATGCATCTCCCTTTCTTACTACTTATTACTTTTGTCTTCTATATATTTAATAGCTTCTTTTAATAGTTCATCAAAATCCTCAGGATAATCATGTTTTAAATTAGGTACAACTTTAAACTCATGTTCTATATTCTTATCTTTTAATACTTGTACAAATTGCTGCGTACATTCGAAACAATCTTCATCTTGATCCCCGCACACTACATATCCCTTTATATTTTTATCTTGTAGCACTTCCAACAACTCATTCCATTCATCAATCTCTGGAAGCCACGGCGCCATAAAAATAAAACCATCTACATCTATATCTTTATGTAAAATTGTATACAAAGCTACTCTGGCACCAGCAGAAAAACCACCAATTATTACACTTTCTCCCCTATGATTTTCTATAAACTTAACGTAATGCTCTTTTAATTCTTCTTTCCCTCTCTGTATATCATCCCAAACAAACCCATCTGAAAACTGAATTTGCGAAGACTGTGGTAAAGCTAACGTATAATCTTGATCCAAAACAGATTTCCAATATGGTTCTACTATTGCTATATTTTCTTGATCACCATGCATTGCAATAAATAGTTTTTCTTTTTTCTTACTGTCTATATATTTCACATCTGCTCGTTCTGTTTTCTTTGCTAACTCTTCTCTTTCTTTACATAATTGAACCATTTGATGAAACTCTTCAAATTTATGTAGTGGTTTTAAATCGTCGTCCGAAATTAAATACTCATTTCCATACCAAAAAACCTTTTCTATAATAGCTTCCTTCATTACATGCATCGCTTCTTCTTCAAGTCCTGCTGCACTCGCTAATGCATATTTAAAATTATATATTTGAGCCTCATTCCCTACTATACCTTTCGCATGCTCCATTATATAAGTGTATGCTTCCAAACTTCCTTTACTTGCATAGCAATGTAACGTTTCATTTAATAATTGAATGTAAGTCATGCTATTTTTCATACACGCATTCCCCCATATTCTTTTATAATATGTATTTCTCAAACCTTTTTACTATTTTGTAATCACTATATATAACTCACGCTAATGGTACTTAATCATTACTCCTCTTCGTCCAATAAGTTTAGTATAAAGTTGAATAAACTGAAAAATCAATATTTTTATAAACAAAAAAAGACAACAATATATTTATTGTTGTTCTCAATACATCTACCCACTCTTTTGTTTTTTTCTATCTGGTTTACTTGAAACTAAATAATGTTTTTCTGAAATATATAAGTCTCTTTTTAATATACGATCTAAGTAAGGTCCTAGTTTCATTCCGCATATGAGGCGATCTTCACTACCTTCTACAATTGGAAACATTTCTTTTTCTGTTACATACTGATCTACTGCCTTTTGTACGATATCAATTTCTTTCACTAAGTTTAAGTTTTCTTCTGTATGTTCAAATACCTCAAGCGTTTCCTTCGTAATAAGAAAATGGTTTGTTGGAAATGCAGGTAAATACGGCTTTAACAAATCATAATTCACTGTATAATCATCATTTACTAATACTGTATAAACGATATTAGCATTCTTTTCTAAAAACTTGGCCATCGCTTGTTCCAATTCATCTTTCGTAATTTCACGCTCTTCTTTTCCAGTTTTGAAAAAGCGAAACATCGCATCGCCTCCTTTTTACTATATTATAGCATAAAAGAAAACTGAAAAATCACAAAAAAGTCATTGAAAGAATTTTTCAATGACTTTTTTCTTTATATTCTTATATTTATCCCACTTTAATGGGCAGTAAGCCCCCCACTGATTAAAGTTTCACTTTATTTTAAGAACGCACTTAGCATCCATACATGTTGTTCTAATGTTGTATGAATTGCTAACAACATGTCCGCTGATGTTTCATCGCCAGCTTCACCAGCAACTTCCATGCCTTCTTTTAATTCTTGAATCAATGCAGAGTAATCATTCACTAATGTTTGCACCATTTCTTCTGCAGATTCCTTGCTTGTCCCTTCATTCACACTAGATGTTGCCAAATATTCTTTCATTGTCGCTAACGGCTTACCTTCCAATGCTAAAATACGTTCTGCTAATTCATCAATATACGTTCCAGCTTCATTGTAAAACTCTTCAAATTTCTCATGTAATGTAAAGAAGTGTGGCCCTGTCACATACCAATGATAATTATGTAGTTTCACATATAACACATTCCAGTTTGCTACCTGCTTGTTTAATACTTCAACAACATTTGTTTTCGTACTCATACAATCCACTCCTCTTATCATTTCATAATGTTTATCTTTTAAGAACCTAGTTACATATTACCATACATTTCCTATCCTTTCGAACGATTGGCTCATATGTAACAAAGTTTTAACACCTTTAATACTTCCCTAATATCTTTTCATTCATGTATGTTTTCTAACAGTTCATACGTCTAATTGTCCAAGCTCATACATATGCATAATAGTAAATCAAGCTCATCGTAGTAGAAAGAGGGATAACATGGACAATCAACAATGGCAAGTAGCAAAGAAAGTTGCTGCTACTTATATTGGAACAGTCGTTGGAGCTGGATTTGCTACTGGACGAGAAATTGTTGAATTTTTTACAGTGAACGGATTTTATGGAACTATTGGTATATGTGTAAGTGGATTTTTTTTTATTTGGCTTGGCACAAAGATGATGTTACTCTCCTCACAAATCGGTGCATTTTCAGCGCAAGAATTTAACAAATACTTATTTGGGGATGTATTTGGAAATGTTGTAAATACACTATTATTACTCGTATTATTTGGTGTAACGAGCGTTATGTTATCAGGCGCTGGAGCGGTATTTGAAGAGCAACTTCGTTTACCAAGACAACTCGGTATTTTCATTACAGTAATCGCCTGTCTCATTATAGGTAGTCGCGGATTACAAGGGGTTTTTGAAGTTAATACACTTGTCGTACCTATTATGATGATTTTCATTATCGGACTTGCTATTACAACGTTTTTTCACGGTACAACTCCTATTAGTAACACTATTCCTGCAGAAACCTGGAATATGAAGTGGATAACTAGTCCTATTACATATGTCGCCTTAAATCTTTCTCTCGCCCAAAGCGTCCTCGTCCCGTTAGCCAGTGAAGTAAAAGATCGAAAGGCCATTTTATGGGGCGGTATTTTAGGTGGGGCAGGACTTTCTTTAATATTATTATGTAGCCATTTAGCTATCTTATCAGTCGACCAATTTTATCAATATAACATTCCAATGGCTGAAGTCATAAGAAAATTCAATGCCACTTTTCACTTTTTCTTTGTTCTTATCATTTTCGGTGAAGTATTCACAACTTTAGTTGGCAATGTGTTCGGAATGACAAAACAAATGCAATCCATCACTGGCTGGAAAAATAACAATATTATTTTCTTCATTTTACTAATAAGTTATTGCTTTAGTTACGTTGGTTACAGTGAATTACTCCACATTCTATATCCTATAATCGGGTGGGTCAGCATCATTTTACTTCCGATTATTGCTTTTAAACAACTTCAAAAAACATAAAAGAAGCATCCATGTTATTGGATGCTTCTTTTATATGTTCATTCACAATCATCACATACTTCCCAGTACGGCCCCATTTCGAGTGCTAAATACGGCTTTAATTGCAACCGAATCATCCGACTAGGCATACGTTCTAAAACGAATTGAATCCCTTCTTCTTCTTCGTCTAATTCAACTTTTGAAATCGCAATTCTTTGCATCGTCGAAATAGGCATTCCATCTTTATATAAAGTGATTTTCACCTCATCATATTCATTAAAATACAATTCAACACTCATTTGATTTTTCAACATTTCATTAACAATTTCATATTTATCATTTCGTTCCTGGATTATATATTTCCAGCCGCCTCTACCTTCTTCTTTCGGAGCTGCTTGAAACAATGTCATCAAATCCTCGTATAGCATAAGATAACCCCTCTCTTACTAAAAAACGATGAGTATTTTATATACCCTTTATCTCTATCACTATCCATATGTATTGTACCATATATCGCCGTTTTTACCGTATTCATTTGCTCCATAACTGCATATAAAACACCTGATTCTCTGTATTACTTTGTGGATTGTATCTTAATTCATTTCTTAATACCCTTCTAAAGCTTTCAAATCATATCAAACTTAAGGAAATGCTTTCTTTGTCCATCCTCCACTTATTATTTCCTTGCAACAACAAAAAAGAAGAGTGACTTATAACACTCTCCTTAAAAGAATTTCCCCGTAGCTGCTAATGCTAATACTAGTATTAAAATTGTAAACAATAAGGATACAATGAAACTAAAAATAGGTAATGCTTTCTTTTCATTCTTCTTAAAGAGTAACTTTAAACTAAGAAAGATGTTTACTGGTACAAATATAAAATAAAAGTATTTAACAATTTGCACCGAACTATTTGAAAGTGTTTTTAAAATAAACACTTCAATGAGAAAAACCATGAAAAACGAAATACTTAACCAAAATGAGACATAACTAAGCCAAGAATGTCTTTTGGTCCCCCAGTACACTCCCATATTAATAATCTCCTTTATTTGCATTCTATATGATTATAATTATACATAAAGTTAACAAATACCTCTATTTTTCGACAAATATTATACATGATATACCTTTAAACATCATAAACATACTCTCTATCACATTTCATGTTACATAGTCAAAACAGACTACTCCAAAATCGCATACTGCTATTTTGGAGTAGTCTGTCCTTTATTACACTTTAAATCTTTCAATTAACCCTTGTAATTCTTCAGCCATTTGAGATAATGTACCCGCCGCAGAACTAATTTCCTCAATGGACGCTAATTGTTCTTCTGCTGATGCTGCAACGTTTTGAGTACTCGTCGCATTATTCTGTGCTGTCATTGCAATTTGTCCTACCGAAATAGACACTTCATTTGCACCTTTTGACATCCCGTTAGCCGTTTCAACCATCGTTTTAATTTGATCGGCAATTTCATTTGTAGATTGTAAAATCTCAGTAAAGTTTTGCTTCGTTTCATTTGCAATAACAAGTCCAGATTGAACTTCTTCATTTACATGACCCATAGACTTTACCGTCTTACTCATGTCATCTTGTATTTCACATATTAATTTACTTATTTCACTAGAAGATACGCTAGACTTCTCCGCCAATTTACGTACTTCATCTGCAACAATTGCAAATCCTCTTCCGTGCTCTCCCGCTCTTGCAGCTTCAATTGCCGCATTCAAAGCTAGAAGATTTGTTTGATCTGCAATATTTTGAATTACTTCTAATATGTCACCAATTTGCTTTGATTTATTATTTAGTAACTGAATAACCTCATCTGATTGTGAAACAGATTCTGCAATTGACTGCATTTGATTTACTGTTTTCCCGACTAGTTTCCCACCATTTTCTGCTTTTTCACGAGTATGAGCAGAAGCCGTACTAATTGATGATGAACTATTTGCTACATGCTGAATGCCTTCTGTTACATCAAATAGTAACATTGCACCATTTTCTACACTTGTCGTTTGCGTTGTTGCTCCGCTTGATATTTCGTCCATTGCCATCGTAATTTGCTCAGTCGCTTCACTCGCCTGTCTTACACTTGCTGTTAGCTCTTCTGATGCTGCTGCAACATGTCCAGCCGAAGTATTAATTCTTCCGATTAATGTTCGCAATGCATCTGTCATCTCATTAAATCCTTTTGCAAGTTGACCGATTTCATCATTAGAATGAATATCAATTGTTTGCGTTAAATCTCCCTCACTTATTTCTTTAGAAGTGACAACTAATCTTTTTAAGGGCTTTGTTATAGAAAGTGTCACAAAATAAATAAGTGCCCCACCTATAACTAATGAAATGAACATAACAATTAACATATTATAAAATACAGGCTGCGCAGCTTCAATTACTTCATTTGAGTACATAGTCCCGCCAATTTTCCAACCTGTTTTTACATTTGTAGCAAATACCATTTGTTTTTCGCTACCGTCATACGTATAAGAAAAAGCCCCATGATTATCTTCATAAATTTTCTTTGCCCAAGAATCGGCTGCTTTTTCTCCTGATTTTTCTTGAGGGTGTGCAATTATTTTTTGTTTCCCATCTAAGATGAAAGCATATCCCTTTTTACCAATATTAATTAACTTCGTTGTTTTTAATAAATTATCTAAACTTAAATCTACCGCTACAACACCGTTTTTATCTTCTGCTTGTTTTGCAATCGTTACGACAATATGTCCATTTCCTTTTGCCTTATACGGCTCAGTAATTACAATACCACCTTGTTTTGCTACTGCATCTTTATACCAAGAACGTTCTGTTGGATCGTAGTCTGCTGCCATTTGTATATTTGGTTCTTGTACAAATTTTTTATCGTTTCCAGCAACATATACTTGTTCAACATCTTTATTCAAATTGATATATTGTGATAATATTTTTCTTAATTCCTCTTGATTATCCCCTTGATACATATTCCCTTGAATCACCCGTGCAAAATTATTTACATCATTAAATTTCGCCTCAATCATTTGATTGATTAAATTATCTAATATTTTTATATTGTCGTGAGCACTGCTCGTAATTTGTGATTCAAAATTCTTTTTAGCTGTTTGATAAGACATGCCTCCTATAATAGAGACAGCCGCAATTAAAATAACAAAAAATGAAATTAATAGTTTTTTTGCTACTTTCATATCACGAAACCAATTTAATAGTCTACCCATTACAAACCTCCTGCTTTTCAATTTTAAAAGTTAAATCTAACGAATTATAAATATTTCCCATTCCCTAATTATTATTTTCATAACCTATTATGATGAATACTTTGTAAAGTTTAAACAATTAATTTCCCTTTGTCTATATATATGAATAATATTATTATAAAATTTACAAATGCAAAAAGCCAAAGGGAACCACCCTTTGACTTTTCACATTTTTTTATGCTGTTTAGAAATCTTTTTCCACTTATCACGCTCTGCCCTTGCAAGAATAGCATCTTGTTTTCTCATAAAATACGCTAGTTCTCTTTGTAATTTTTTATAGCTTTGTAAACGATTTATCGTCACAATTCCGTTATCAATTGCACTATGCACTGCGCACCCTGGCTCATTTTCATGCTTACAGTCCCTAAAACGGCACGTTTTTGCTAGTTCTTCAATATCAGAAAATGTTGTTTGAATTGCATCGCTTCCTTCCCAAAGCTGTAGCTCCCTCATACCAGGAGTATCAATAACTAAACTACCTCTCGGTAATCGGAACAATTCACGATGAGTTGTCGTATGCCTTCCTTTACTATCTTCCTCACGAATATCACCCGTTTTTGCTACTTCAATTCCTATAAGTGCATTTAACAAAGTGGATTTTCCAACCCCAGATGATCCGACTAGAGCAATTGTTTTTCCTGAAGAAACAAATTGCTGCAACGATTCAATACCAGTATGTTCTAAACTATCAACAACGAAGATCGGAACACCAATTGCTACAGCTTCTGTTTCAACGATTTTCTGTTCCACGTCCTCACATAAGCTACTCTTTGTTAAAACAATAACAGGCATTGCACCACTTTCATACGCTAATAGTAAATAGCGCTCTATTCTTCTTACGTTAAAATCATGGTTAAGTGCATTCACTAAAAATAGATAATCTACATTTGCTGCTATTACTTGTTCTTCCGTTCGAGTACCAGCCTCTTGTCTAGAAAAAGAGCTTCTTCTTGGAAAAATACGATGAATAATTGCTTTCTTTTCATTCTCTATTTTCTTTATATATACCCAATCACCAACCGCTGGATAATCACCCTTCGTTACTGCTTCATGCCGAAACTTACCAGACAGCTCTGCCATATATTCACCATCATTACAAATAATTCGATATATATGCTTATGCTCGAGTAAAATACGCCCTACTTCAAAGTTCTCTACAGCTTGTTCCTCAAAAAAAGAATCCCAGCCGAACGATTCTAAAATATTTTGATTCAAATTGATATCCTCCCTAGTGTAAGCTAAGCGGAAGGATCGTGCGCTAACTTATACAGTCTCGCCCTTTCCATCCACCTTTGTATTTGGTTTATTATTCATATAAGTTATGTTCGCCATAATACATCACCCCGTTCTCATTTTAATTACTCTCATTATATGGAATATTCATTTAAAAAGCCACTTTATTTAACGAAATTTTCAAATAATTTTTTCATCATTCTAATTTGCCCACGGTGATTAATCTCATCTTCTAGCACGTGAAACCACAAATAGTACTGGTTATGCGCTACACCGTTAGGCCACTTTCTTTCTGACATAAGCCATTCATCATCTTGTTTACTCAAATACTTCAGAGATTCTTCTCGAACACTTTGTAGAAGTTGTACATAATACTTTATTTCATGACCACGAATCGTTTTCCCCGATTCTCCTAAATAGAGTGCGTCTTTCCATATTTCTAATTCTTCCTTTGTAAAGTCACGCTCTTGAAATGAAATAAGCTGATGTGCTTTTTCGATAGCTGCTATATGCTTTAATAAAGCTCCGATGGAATTTCCACCACTTAGCATTGAGTCTAATTGCTCAACTGATAGATTGCTAATTTCCTGTAATGTTACAGCCCTCGTATGCTCCAGCATGCTGACTAATTCCCCTATATTTTTTGTATAACCATCCACACTTCTTATTCGGTAATCTATATTCATATCACGCACCCCTTTCTACATTCATATTAAGGAATAACTGCTTCATATAATAGACTCATATATATCAGATTTTTCTGATATAATTAAATTGAATATAGAAAAAAACCAAACAAACTTTCTCAATATGCTTCTATGAAATATTAAAAGGAATCAATATAAAATAATCGAATCTTATTCACTAAAAGGAGTGGATTCGATGGAAATGTATCAATGGCTAACTGCTGTTCTCGTTGGTGGCATTACCGGTTTCGTTTCCCATCTAATCAATAACCAAGGTAAGTTATTGCTTCCACGCCGTTTGAAAACTTTTTTTCACTTTGGGTTTTTGACTGATATTTTCACTGGTAGTCTAGCTGCACTTCTTGGACTCGTTTTATTCGATGTCACCTTAATAAAAGAAATTATTAAAGTATCCATTGTGACTGCTATTTCCGGTCAGACTTTCTTACTACACCAAGCACTCGGTGGTGAGCAGGCTAAAAATAAACAAATTGGGAAAGCTGATGAGAAGATTCAAGAAATTGACAAATTATTACGACGTTAGTCTGTACTTTCTTTAAAAATTATTGCTATAATAAACAATAAATATTTTCTATTGCGTCGTTTGTCAGAAGAAAGGGTGTTTCGTATGACAAAAAAGAAAATAGAAGATTTCTTAACAAACACTGAAAAAGAGGAACTGCTAGAAAACTATAAATGTTTACGAGAAGCCCGCACAAAAAGCGAAGCTAACTATTTTGGTGAAGCAGTAAACCATCTATTAAATAAAGCAAAACAACGAATTATTAAAGATGCAGGCATACATGATGAAAATGCAGCAACTGTTCAATCAAAAAGAAAAGCACTGTTTTAGTTCATTAGCTAAAACAGTGCTTTTTATTATGTTATTTTTCACATTACTTTCACATCTATTTCACAATTATAAGTAGTCCTATATGTTATACTCAGTATATCCTTTTCCAAGGAACTATATGCCGATATATTAATCCCTATCTCTATAGGGATTTTTATTTTTGGGCTCTTTTTTATTTGTAAAGACTTTATGACGCAATTCCTGTTTCACTATTTTCAGTAAGCTTTTCACTTTTTCTAAACAGAAATAAAGCTATAATATATAATAACGCAGTAAAACTACCTACAAATATAAAATTGTGAGATGCCGCAAATAACATTCCTGCCATTGCCGCGCCAATCATTTGACCAATATACATAGAAGCATTCGCTAGAGCGGCTCCTGTTCCTCTTGCTACACTAGACATGTTTTGTAAATGCCTCATCATTAATACAAACAAAATTCCTGTCATAAAAAATAAAACAAAA
This sequence comes from Bacillus cereus group sp. BfR-BA-01381, assembly GCF_022663555.1. NCBI lineage: Bacteria > Bacillati > Bacillota > Bacilli > Caryophanales > Bacillaceae > Bacillus > Bacillus cereus group sp. BfR-BA-01381. The sequence continues at coordinate 1,127 of NZ_JAKUFR010000067.1, read as the reverse complement.
AATAATAACTCCACAAATATAATGTTATTTACATGTGGAAGTAATACATATAGCACTGCTGTAAATATAATTCCACCATAGAAAGAAAGGTTATAACCAATTTTATTTACGATTCTAGGACCAAAAATATTACCAGTTAAATTTCCTAATCCTAATACGAGCATAGCTGTTCCTATTTCATGAATTCGCAAGCCAAACTGAATAGACAGCCACACACCGAAAAATGAAAATGCAGCAAAATTACCAGTTTGAAAAACAAAATATGCAAAATAAGAAAGTGAAACTTTTGAATCTGTAAGTAATTGTTTATAGCGCTCTAAGATGTTTGTTTTACTTTCACCTATATGAACCGGTTGTATTTCTGGTAATGCTACATAAATAAGAATGACAAGTAATCCTGATAATATACCGATGACGAAGAATGGCGTTGTATAGTGTATCATTGCCAAATACGATCCAACTGGCAACCCTAAAATTTGAGAGATTGATAACCCTGCTGTTGCAATCCCAATTGCCTTTACAATTTGTTCCTTCTCTATAAGGAGCGGAATAGATGCCCACACTTGTGGAGATACAAAGGCTGCACTCACACCTGCTAAAAATCTAAATGTTAACATCCATAGAAAACTCGGTGCCATCCCACATAAAAACGTACTTAAAGCAAAAAAACTCATTCCTATTACCATCACTTTTTTTCTATTTAAGCCATCTGATATAGGACCAGCGATAAGTGCAAATGCAGCGTATCCTAAAGCATATGAACTTACCATCCACCCTGACAACTCAGTTGAAATATGATACACCTGTTGTAAAGTTGGTAAAAGTGGTGAAATTAAGAAAGTATCTGTACCGATCATAAACATGATTGTAAAGAATACAGCTAGTACTCTTTTCATTTAAATCTTCTCCTTTTATATAAAGTGAAACTTTAATCAGCCCTCACCAATCGGGCTTTTATGGGCAGTTGATCCCCCCCACCTACCTTCTTTACTTTCGCTGAATTTTGAGATGGGGGTCTTACTGCCCATTAAAGCGGGATAAAAAGAGGAAACTATCCCCCTTTCAATTAATCTTCTAAAATAGATTCAATCTCTTTCATGACTTTTTCATTCAATGAAACTTCCACC
>NZ_JAKUFR010000066.1:0-29657 GCF_022663555.1 Bacillus cereus group sp. BfR-BA-01381 | reverse complement strand
AACCGAAGCATTTTTCGCAGTTTGCTTTTAAATGATCGTTATGATTAGTCAAAATGTATACCCCCTGTTGTCTTTTGACTATTTCATAATATTCCAACCTTATTAAATAATCAATTTAAAAATAAACGAGCTTCTTTCATTTCAAATCATAACTTTATCATTCGATTTCCTTTCAATTGAAAAAGACAACTTCTATCCGATGAATTATAATTAAATTATAAATATTCTAACTAAAAGGAGACCTACTATGGCACTACAAATGAAAACGAACTGTCAAATTTGCAATCAATCATTGGAACAAGATTCTGAAGCATACATTTGCGTATATGAATGTACATTTTGCGCACCATGTACAGAAGAAAGACATAACGTTTGCCCAAACTGCGGCGGCGAGTTAGTACGCAGACCGAAAAAGAAACAATAAAAGCAAAGCGATATCGCTTTGCTTTTTTTAGGCATATGAAATTATATCAACGATTTTTCAAATATATCGAACACAACTTCAATTATATCAACGATTATTTTAATATATCGACGTTTCGACAAAGAATATCGACTTACCGACAAATAACGACATCTCTATACCCATTCAGATTCAACACAACTTAAACATTCAAAAACTTCACACAAACAGGCTCCGGCACAACAACATCAGATTGTAAAAGAGTTAGCTTCCCTGTCGTTTCATCTCTTGAAAATAGCACAAGATTATGCGACTTTTCATTTGAAGCAACAAGAAACTTTTCAGTAGGATCTAATACAAAGTCTCTTGGCCAATTTCCTTCTGTAGATGTATGTGCAACAAATGTAAGCTCACCTGAATTTTCATCTACGCTGAAAACAGCAATACTATTATGGCCGCGATTACCTGCATATACAAAGCGGCCATCAGAAGAAATATGAATCGCACTTCCTTGATTATTTTCATCAAATGCTCCAGGAACGGTAGAAATATACTGTAATTCTGTAAATGTTCCTTCTGCTGGATTATATGTTAACACAATAACCTCTGAACTAAGCTCCGTCATCACATACGCATATTTTCCATTCGGATGAAATGTAATATATCTCGGACCACTTCCTGGATTTACAGACAAGCTATTCACTTCTTGTAATGCACTATTTTTTATTTCATACGTAATTATTTTATCTATCCCTAAATCAACACCCACCACATATTTTTCATCAGGCGTATATCCCGCGTAATGTGCATGCGGTTTTTCTTGTCTTTCTTTGTTCGGACCTGAACCTTCATGTGCCATAATAGATGTGGCAGGATTTACAGTTCCATCTTCTTCATTAACTACAAAAGACTCGATCGTTCCTTTATGGTAATTCGCTGTAACTACCGTACGATTTCTACTATCAACACTCACATGACAAGGAGAAGCCCCTTCCACTACTTGTCTGTTTTGTTCCGTTAGCTCTCCCGTTTTACTATCAATCGAATAAGCAGCTACACCGCCAGATTCGCCTTCCTTAACAACAGAATAGAGATATTCATTATTTTTGCTAATCGTTACATATGTAGGGTTATCCATCTTAGCCGCAAGTGTTACATTACTAATTTTTTTTGCTTCTGTGTCTAACGTAAACTTATATATTCCTTCACTATTTTCTTTCGTGTATGTTCCAACATATCCAATAAACTCTTTGTTATCCGTCATTTTCATAACCCTCTCTCCCTAAATTTTTTGTTCATCATACTTCTTAACATATTTTATGTTGAAAGAGTATCCTAAAAAATTGGAGTACTTCTTTATACGTTACCATATTTCTCTGCTAAATAGCCTTTAAACCCACTTTTTTTGATACGCTGTTATACTTTCATATTCTTCTTCCAATTGACGGGACAGACGAATATAAATTGGTGTTAAATCTTTATATTTTTCCACACTTTCCATGTTTGGTTCATGGTGGAAATTCGCACCTACCATTTCAGAAACTACATGTAACGTATCTACTTCACCTAAACTATATAAACCGAGGATTGCAGCTCCTAAGCAAGAGCTTTCGAAACTTTCCGGAACATATACATCTTGATGAAAAATATCCGCCATCATCTGTCTCCAAAGTTCCGATCTTGCAAAACCACCTGTCGCTTGAATTTTTTTCGGTTCACCAATTAGCTCTTTTAAAGCAAGAAGAACGGTGTATAAATTATAAATTACTCCTTCTAACACAGCACGGATAAGATGTTCTTTCTTATGATGCAATCCAAGTCCAAAGAAAGATCCTCGCGCATTTGCATTCCATAAAGGAGCTCTTTCTCCTGCTAAATACGGGTGAAATAATAAACCGTCGGACCCCGGACTCACTTTTGCTGCTATTTCAGTAAGCACTTCATATGGATCTTTTCCTAAACGTTTCGCAAGCTCAATCTCTGAAGTGCCTAATTGATCACGAGCCCACCTGAAAATCATACCACCGTTATTAACCGGTCCACCAATTACCCAATGGTCTTCAGTTAAGGCGTAACAAAAAATTCTACCTTTTGGATCTGTTACAGGACGATTTGTTACAGCACGTATTGCACCGCTTGTACCAATTGTAACAGCCACAACACCAGGATCTATTGCATTTACACCTAAGTTAGATAGTACACCGTCACTCGCTCCTACTATAAAAGGAGTAGAAACAAGTACATTCATCTCTTTTGCAAGTTCTTCATCTAACCCTATTAAGCTGTGCGTCGTTGGAACAAGTTTAGAAAGCTTTTCATCTGTAATGCCCGCTACATGTAAAGCCTCTTCATCCCATTTTAAAGATTTCAAATTAAACATGCCTGTCGCTGATGCTATAGAGTAATCAATTACATACTCCTTATATAACTTATAAAAAACATACTCTTTAATAGAAATAAATTTATAACTTTTTGCGAACAATTCTGCCTGCTCATTCTGTAACCAAACTAATTTCGAAAGTGGTGACATCGGATGAATTGGTGTCCCAGTACGCAAATAAATTTCATGACCATTCATATCATTCTTTATTTTCTCTGCCCAGCTTGCACTTCTATTATCTGCCCAAGTGATACATCTCGTTAACGGTTTTCCCTTCTCATCTACAGCAATGATACTATGCATTGCCGAACTAAAAGAAACACAAAGAATATCATTCGGCTGTACACTACTTGATCGTACAGTTTCTTTAATCGTATGTATTACTGCATGAAAAATTTCTTCTGGGTCTTGTTCTGCTGTTTCAGGCGTAGGAGAATATAAAGGATATTCAATTCCATGACTTGCAATAACAGATCCATCAATAGAAAATAGAACTGATTTTGTACTAGTTGTCCCAATGTCTACACCAATCATATATTTTGTGTCCACCATTTCTTCCTCCTAACAAAAAATTGCTACAGTATACCACCATAAAAATACATTCCTTTTATCTATTGATAACGTTGTATGCTGCATTTATCTAAATAGAAACAACCCTATTTTAAACAAACATATCGAGTAGTAAAACGCCTCCAAAAGCGATAAATGAAAGTAATGTTTCTAATACTGTCCATGTTTTAAATGTTTCTTTCACTGTTAAACCTAAGTATTCTTTTACCATCCAGAACCCAGCATCGTTTACGTGTGAAAACATTAATGCTCCTGCACCTGTTGCAATGACGAGCAATTCTAAATTCACACCTGCCGCATTTTCGACGATTGGTGAAACGATGCCCGCTGCTGTTGTTAAAGCGACTGTCGCTGACCCTGTCGCAATTCGAATTAATCCAGCTACCATAAATGCTAATACAATTGGGGATAGAGCTAAATGCTCAGACATTTGAGCAATAGCATTCCCTACGCCACTATCGATAAGAATTTGCTTAAATCCGCCGCCAGCACCAATAATCGCAACAATTGAACCAATTGGTAATAAGCTATCTTCTGTTACCTTCTTAATCGTCTTTTTATCGATACCTTGACGAAATCCAAGAAAATAAAACGCTGCAAAACATGCAATCAATAATGCAATGATAGGACTACCAATTAATGTGACAATCTTCATCAAAGTAGTAGAAAGTGGAACATAAGGAGCTGCTGCAGCTAAAACCATTAACAGAACCGGTAACAATATAACTAAAAATGAAACTCCTATTCCTGGTAATTTCGTTGATTTTGTATTTACACGTATCAATTCTGGCTCATTTTCAGGAATTACACGTTTGTGAATCCATTGAGCGAATATAGGACCTGCAATAATCGCTGCAAAAAATGTAATAATGAGTGAATACAATAGTACCTTCCCAAGGTTCGCTTTATAAATACCAATTGCAACGATTGCCCCTGGATGCGGAGGAACAAGGCCGTGTACGACAGATAACCCAGCAATTGCTGGTAATGCTATCAATAAAATATTTTGTTTCGTAGTTTTATGAATTGAAATTACTAATGGTAGTAATATTAAAATGCCTACTTCAAAAAACACTGGAATTCCAATAATAAAACCTGCAATTAACATCGCCCATGGTAAGTTTTTTATCCCAAAAGATTTAATAAAAAACTCTGCCACTTGCATTCCAGCACCTGACTCTGCCATCATTTTCCCTAATATTGTACCTAGTACTAAAATACCTACTAAATGTCCGAGAACACTTCCGACTCCCGTTTCATAAGCACTCACTATTTTATCCATTGGCATTCCAGACATAATCGCTAAAAACAAACTTGCAATCGTTAAACTAATAAACGCATGCCATCTCCACCACGATACCCCTAAAATAACAATTACAATTGATAATAATGTAATCATTAAAAGGTACATATTCATACGCAATTCCACCCCTTTATGTAAACCCTTTCAAATTTCTATATAATTAAAAGAACCTATATAGTTCTTTCTTGAGTAAGAATTTATATATCGAAATACAACTTATCTTCACAACATAATAATTTATATAAAAAGAATCTCCCTTACCAGAGATACATGTTACCTACTCTCTCTGATAAGGGGATTTCTCTTTCATAATTGTAATGTTATTGTGATAAACGCTACGCGTAAGCAAATTTTCCTTCTTCAAAAGTGAATGACACTTTCTTCTCTTGCTGTTTTCACATAGTAAGACTACAAACTCGGGATCCAGTTTAAACGATGAAGTTACTTAGGATTTGTCCTCTCATAAAAAGCAATTTTCAGCAAGCCCTCTCACTTTTATGCATTATAATTTAGGAGCTTTCGCCCAATCCGCAGCAAACTTCTCAATACCTTGATCTGTTAATGGGTGCATAGCAAGTTGTTCAATTACTTTATAAGGAATTGTTGCAATGTGAGCACCTGCCATCGCTACACGAGTTACATGATCTGGATGTCTAACAGAAGCCGCAATAATTTGTGTATCTAATTGGTGAACATCGAATAATTCAGCAATTTTAGCAACTAATAATACGCCATCTTCAGAAATATCATCTAAACGTCCTAAAAATGGAGAAACATACGTTGCACCTGCCCTAGCAGCTAAAAGAGCTTGGTTCACAGTGAAAATAAGGGTAACGTTCGTTTTCACACCTTTTTCAGTAAGATAGCGACAAGCTTCTAATCCCGCTAGCGTCATCGGAAGTTTTATTGTAACTTTCTCATCGCCGCCGTTAATCTTAATCAGCTCTTCTGCTTGAGCAATCATTTCTTCAGCTGTCACAGCATCTGGAGTTACTTCTGCCGAAACAGATTCAACTTTAGGCACTGCCTGACAAATTTCTGCAATACGGTCTTCAAACTTAATGCCCTCTTTTGCTACTAAAGAAGGATTCGTTGTAACACCAGCTAAAACTCCAAGTTTATATGCTTTTTTTATGTCCTCAAGATTTGCAGTATCAATAAAAAACTTCATAATCTATTCCCTCCATTTTTTAAACGTCAATGAGTTAAATTTTTAAGATATTTATTTCTTTTCTACTGCATGTCCGCCAAATTCATTGCGCAGAGCTGCTACTACTTTTCCTGTAAATGTATCATTGTCTAATGAGCGGTAGCGCATTAATAGAGACATTGCGATAACAGGAGTTGCTGTTTGAAGGTCTAATGCTGTTTCTACTGTCCATTTTCCTTCACCAGAAGAATGCATAACACCCTTAATTTCATCTAATTTTGCATCTTTAGAAAATGCATTTTCTGTTAATTCCATTAACCAAGAGCGAATGACTGAACCATTGTTCCATACTCTTGATACTTTTTCATAATCGTAGTCAAATTCACTTTTCTCTAGAATCTCAAATCCTTCACCAATAGCAGCCATCATGCCGTATTCAATTCCATTGTGAACCATTTTTAAGAAGTGACCACTACCAGCTTTTCCAGCATATAAGTATCCATTTTCTACAGCAGTATCACGGAAGATAGGTTCAACGATGTCCCAAGCTTCTTGATCTCCTCCGATCATATAACACGCACCATTACGAGCGCCTTCCATTCCGCCAGAAGTTCCTGCATCCATAAAGTGAATGCCATCTTTCTTTAGTTGCTCATATCGGCGAATGGACTCTTTATAGTGTGAATTACCCGCTTCAATTAAAATATCTCCTTTTGATAAAAGTGGTGTAACCTCATCAATAACAGAATCAACAACAGCGTGTGGTACCATAACCCAAAGAACTCTTGGTGATTGTAATGACTGAACAAGTTCATTTAAGCTAGATGTACCTGTAGCCCCGTACTCTTTCATTTCTTCCACTGCACTTGCATTTAAATCAAATGCTACTACTTCATGTTTATGATCCATTAAATTTTTCCCTAAATTTAATCCCATTTTACCTAACCCAATTAATCCTACTTGCATAATATAATTCCTCCTCAAATCATCTTTTATTAAAAATCCATATCACTACAATCTGGAATACCTTCCAGCACTGAAATGTTAGTACGTACAGAAAGGTATTCACAGTCATAGCTTAAGAATTCAACACATTTTTTGTAATTTGAACAACATTTTCTGTCGTAAATCCAAATAGATTCATGACTTCAGCTCCAGTTCCTGAAGCTCCAAATGTTTCAATTGATAGTACTTTTCCTTCTTGTCCTACATAACGTTCCCAACCGAGAGATACACCCATCTCAAGAGATACTCGTTTCGTTACAGAAGACGGAAGAACCGATTCTTTATATTCATTCGATTGACGATCGAATAACTCCCAGCTTGGCATTGCAACGATACGAACAGAGACATTGTCTTCTTCTAGTTTCGCTTTTGCACTAGCAGCCAAGGCTACTTCAGAACCTGTCGCAATTAAAATCACATCTGGATTTTCATTTGTTTGCGTTAATACGTAAGCTCCTTTAGAAAGATTCTCTATGTTCGCTTTCGTTTCATGAAACACCGGTAAATTTTGACGGCTCAGTACTAAAACGACTGGACCATCCGTTTGCTGTAATGCATAAGCCCACGCACTCGCTGTTTCATTTGCATCTGACGGGCGGATAACTGTTAAATCAGGAATTGCCCGAAGAGCTGCCAAATGTTCGATTGGTTCATGCGTTGGACCATCTTCTCCTACAGCAATCGAATCATGTGTAAATACGTACGTAACAGGTAACTTTTGCAATGCAGCCAGTCGAATCGATGGACGAAGGTAATCGTTAAATACAAAGAATGTACTTACGAACGGCTTTACTCCTCCATGAAGTGCCAGTCCATTCGCTGCCGCGCCCATTGCATGTTCACGTACACCGAAGTATATATTTCGGCCAGCATACGATTCTACTGTATACACTGCTTCACCTTTTATATCTGTCATCGTAGAATGAGAAAGATCCGCACTTCCACCGAAAATAGAAGGAATCGATTTCACATAATGATTAATAGCTTCCCCACTTGCAACACGAGTGGAAATCGTTTTTTCAGTATCAAAGGATAGAATGTCTTTCGCTTCGATTAAAACCTCACCTGTAATCGCTTTTTCTAATTCATCTGCTAGTGCTGGATTCGACTCTCTATATACGTTGAACTGTTCATTCCACTTGTTCTCTTTTTCAATACCTTTTTGTTTCAATTCATTAAAATGAGCTGTTACTTCTTCAGGTACAAAGAAGTCTTCCTTATAATGCCAACCATACGCTTGTTTTGTCGCTGTCGCTTCTTCTAATCCAAGCGGGTTACCATGTGCTTTGTTCGTTCCAGCAACTTTTGGACTTCCGTAACCTATAATCGTTCTAATTTCTATAAGAGTAGGTTGGTCCGTATTGTCTTTCGCTAATTGAATCGCTTTTGTAATCGCATCAACATCGTTTCCATCCTCAACTCTTACATATTGCCAATGTGCAGATTCTACCCTTTTCTGCATATCTTCAGAGAAAGCAATGTTTAATTCACCATCAAGTGAAATTTCATTTGAATCATACAGCACAATTAACTTGCCAAGTTTCATATGTCCTGCCATTGACATCGCTTCATAAGCGACACCTTCCATTAAATCACCGTCTCCAACTAAAGCGTACGTATTGTGATCTATAATAGAGTGACCATCCTTATTAAACTTCGCTGCTAAATGAGCTTCTGCCATTGCCATTCCGACAGCATTTGCAATGCCTTGTCCTAACGGGCCTGTAGTCGCTTCAACTCCAGAAGTGTGACCAAACTCAGGATGTCCTGGTGTTTTACTATTTAACTTTCTAAAACTTTTCAAGTCATCAATTGAAACGTCATATCCAGCTAAATGAAGTAGGCTATATAATAAGCTTGATCCATGTCCAGCCGATAAAACGAATCGATCACGGTTAAACCATTTTGGATGATTCGGATTGTGATTTAAATGATTCGCCCATAATGCATAAGCCATCGGTGCTGCGCCCATCGGGAGACCTGGATGACCTGAATTTGCCGCATTAATAGCATCAATCGATAACGTACGAAGTGTATTCACTGCTAATTGATTTATGTTTTGTGTCATAATAATCGTCCCCCTAAATGCTTTCATGAAAGAAAGTACTTATTTTTCCGTTTCTTGATCTAACCACCATTTAAATCCACTTTCTCGTAATAACTCATGAGATGCATCTGGACCATATGAACCAGACTCATATTCATGAAGTGGTAATAAATTTTCCTCGAATGCTTCAAGAATTGGTTGTACCCATTCCCATGACAATTCAACTTCTCTCCAATGTGCAAAGAATGTAGCGTCTCCACTCACAGCATCATGAATGAGTCTTTCATACGCTTCAGGCACTCCCACATCTGCTTGCTCGCAAGTAAAGTTAATACGCATCGGTTCAATTTCTCCATTTTTCAATGGATTTTTACTATTTAACTGTAGTGAAACATTCTCACCTGGGCTAATTTCAATTATTAATAAGTTAGGTTCTGCATTTGGATTATTATCTTGATATTGCTGTTTTAACGTATTTTTAAATTCGATTACAATACGAGTAGACTTTTCTTTCATTCGTTTACCTGTTCGTATATAGAAGGGAACGCCAGTCCAAAACGGATTATCGATCCACAATCGAGCAGCAACAAATGTGTCTATGTTAGAAGAAGGATTTACTCCTGGCTCCTCTTTATATGCTACCACTTGCTCGCCTTTTATCTCTCCTGAAGCGTATTGTCCGCGAATGATATGGTTTTGAACGTCTTCTTTTTTCACTTTACGAAGCGTCTCCATTACCTTTCGCTTTTCCTCTCGAATTTCACATGCATTAACCTTTTCCGGCAGATTCATAGCAGTCATCATTAATATTTGTAACATATGATTTTGAACCATATCTCGAATGGCTCCTGCCTGATCATAATATCCTGCTCTTTCTTCAACCCCAACTGTTTCACTCGCTGTAATTTGTACATTCGCTATATGTTCTTTATTCCAAATCGATTGGAGAACAGGATTTGCAAACTCTAGTGCTTCAAGGTTTTGAATCATCGGCTTACCTAAGTAATGATCAATACGGTATATCTCGTCTTCTTCAAACGTGCGACTAAGCTTATCATTCAGCTCACGAGCAGATTTGAGATCGTGCCCAAACGGTTTCTCAATCATTAGGCGTTTCCACCCATCCGTTTTATCAAGTCCGCTTTCCTTAATATTTAAAGCAATTGTCTCGAAAAATTCAGGAGCAACGGAAAGATAGAACATTCTATTCCCTTTTATATGTAGTTCTTCTTCCCTTTCACGAACGACTTGCAATAATCTCTCATAGTCTTCCGGCTTACTCACATCTAATGGACAATAGCGAAAATTATCTAAAAAACCTTCAAGTTCTAGAGTACCTTCTTCTCTATGACGGGAAAATGTCTCTATTGATTCTTTTATTCTCCCTTGAAAATCTACATGAGATACTTGACGTCTTCCAAGCCCGATAACAGATATTTGCTTTGGAAGCTTTTGATCTCTATATAAGTTATATAGTGCGGGGTAAATTTTTCGTTTCGCTAAGTCCCCTGTCGCTCCAAATAAAACAAAGGTCATTGATTCCAATTTCAGTCCCCCTCTTGTTGTATAGTCCTGGTCAATATTTTAAAAATGAATTGTACAGAAGCTCATGTTTTATAAAAAACAAAGAGTTCGCAAATTCCAATTCTTTTTATACCTTTCGCTTTCTAATTGTCCCCAATATTAATAGTGGCAATTCAAAGCATTTCTACCACATCTTACTTACCTACCGTTACTTAAATAAAATAACCTAATTATTAAAAGTAATTAAGTTATTTTATATCTATCATATTAACCACATAGATTATCATCGTCAAGTAAAGTGTCTCGAATCAAAGATTTCCCACTCCGTACTATCTTTTCGTACTTGTTTATTTATTAGAACTATCTTCATCACATAAAATGAATAATAAAAAGGCAAAACCGAACAAGAATATGTTCGATTTTGCCTTTTTATTATTGCTTCAATTGATTTTTAACCGCTCTTATAACCAATTCATGATCTTCTTCTGGTGGTAATCCTGAAACGGTTATCATTCCAATAACCCCTACGTTTTTTATTCTGATAGGAAAACATCCACCAAATGCAGCGTATTCCGAAGTATCTAAAAGATATTTTTCATTATAGGAGACTCCAGTTATTTCACTTTGTATTTGCATATAATACGAGCTACGATCATGCAGGGAAACGACTCGTTTTTTACGCTCAATCCATTTCGTATTTTCCTCATTTGTCCCCGTCATCTTAAAATGAAATAATTGTACACCATTTTTCGTTATATCAACAGCAATCAATTTTCCCTCTTGCTTCGCTGTTTCAACAATAAATAAACCTAACTGCAAAGCATCTTCATTTGTAAAAGAGGAAAATTGAAGTGTTTCCTCCTCTTTTAAAATTTGTTTACTTATTTCATTCAAATTTGAAGTACTCATATCTTTATCCCCCTTACTCACTTTATGCCACATGGATATTTTTAAATTTATGTGACTCTATCCTGCGACCTTTCAATATTACTAGTACTCTCTTCCTCTTGGTGCTAATAAGAATTATATTTAACGCATTCAAAATGTATGTCCCTTAAAATGCTGCTATACGCACTAAACATTTCGTATAGAGACATCAACAACATTACAAGCTAAAAAAACCAATTGCTTAAGCAACTGGTTCGCTAAAATTTTCATATGGGATATTCATTCAACCAAAGGAATGCTTGTCTATAATCATCAAAAAACTTTACGGATTCTTTCGTATTGGATTGTTGTAAATAATTCATGATCTCGCCTTCTTCAAGGAGAAAAGCAATTGCCTTACTGTGATTCAAAATCGTTTCATTAAAAAACTTCTCTTTCCATACTTTTTGAACAGAAAAATGATCTGGTATGTAGCCTTTTCTATCTACCAACAATTTGTATTTCCGTCCCTCGGAAATGAATTGCTGACAAACTTGCTCGAAACCATTAAACCATTCATAAACATCATCTGTTTTAATCTTGCCGATAAGACGAGTAACAATTATATCTCCCGAAACTGTTGTTCTAATATTCAGTTTACTCAACCTAAAATCATCTCCCTTAGCTACAATTATGCAGAAATATCTCATAAAATCAACAAGATAAACTGTAACGCATTAAAAAGGGACAGACCCTCCCAACCGAGAAGCCTGTCCCAAAATCGTTCTATTTTTCATTCAAACTAATAGTCGTGAATTAGAATAATGATTTAATACTTGCTAAAACAGTAAGTACACCTACAATAATAACAAATACGTTACTCATTTTCCCTTTGTATTTAGCTAGTACTGGTACTTTTTGAATCGCATACATCGGTAATAGACATAAGATAGCAGCAACTAATGGACCACTTAAAGAATCAATAAGTCCAAGAATACTTGGATTTGTGTAAGCAACAAACCAGCATGATAATACAACAAAAGTAAGAACGATTGTCTTAATTGTTTTTTCTTCAATTACTTTTCCACGTGATTGACCGAACTTAATAATCATGTCACGCATTACTTCAAATGCTCCGATATAATGGCCAAGGAAAGATTTTGTAATAGCCACAAAAGCAATGATTGGAGCGGCAATCGTAATTACAGGTGAATTAAGTTCATTCGCTAGATATGAAAGGATTGATAAGTTTTGCTCTTTTGCCATTTTTAAATCCTCTGGAGTTAAGCTCAGTGCACTACTCCAAACGAAGAACATAACTACAACGAATGTCATGATGTAACAAACTTTTTGTATTTGTGCACATTTCGCATCAGTAGCTTCGATTCCATACGTAGCTCTCTGTTTCACAACAAATGATGAAATCATAGGTGAATGATTAAATGAGAATACGATGATTGGTAGAATCATTAATATCGTTCCAAAATATCCTGTTCCTGTTGAAGCAGTAGAAACAGCTGAAAAGCTAAGCATTGACGTATTCCACTGTGGAATTAAAGATATTGCGATAAATAGTAGAGAAGCTATGAAAGGATACACTAGCATACTCATGACTTTTACAGTAATATCTTGACCAAAATTAAGTATAGCGATAAGACCAAGAACTAATACAAGTGATAAAATAGCCCTTGGAGGTTCTGGCATGTGCAATTGATGCACGATAAAACTACTTGCAGTGTTTGTAAGCGCAACCGAATACATTAGTACGATTGTATAAATTGAACCGAAATATACGATGTTAAAAATGATACTCGCTTTATTTCCAAAATACTCTCTAATTGTACCTGTGATCCCCTCATCAGCAGAATTAGAAGCGTATATCATTTTAGCAAGTGCCCTATGTGAGTAATACATAACTGGATATGCAAGCAATGTAATTAGTAGTAACGATAATAATCCACCTGAACCTGCATTAATCGGTAAAAAGAGCACCCCTGCTCCAATTGCAGTTCCAAATAGACTGAGTGCCCATGTAGTATCCTGCTTATGCCACTTTTTCGGATCTGCATATTGCTCATTTTTTCGTGCGGTATTTTCAGCTTGAACTTCTATTTTCTTTGCAGTATTCCCGTTCATATAATAACTCCCCCTTTTATCTATTCCTGCGGCTCTCTTTATAGCTAACGAATATTTTTCTTTTTCGGAAAATGAATGCCTTACAAGTTGCCCCACATTGTATGTCCTTCATCAAAATGAATCCAAATTAAAACATTCGCTAGATAGCGTCCTAATATAATTGTTAGCGTTAACAAAAAAGTTTACTCGTACTATCCGCTCCTTATATAAAGACCACTTAAGAGAACAATATAGAATAGATTTCATAAATACGTTGCAACATTTCTAATAACAGTGTATTACTTTAATGGTTTCTCTGAATTACTTGTAACAGTAATTTTAGTTAAACCGGCCTCTCTTCATTTATGAGGCATTTCTTTCTCAATTCTATACATCACTTTCATAGCTTCGGCAGCATTTATGGTATTGATTACACAAGCCACTGAAGCACTTTACATACATTTCGCCTCTAACCACACACCTTTCTTACTTATAATCGCATTTTTTATATTTTCTCCAGAGATAATAAAATTTCTCTCGACGCCCTCATTATAACGTGTATATTTATAAAATTAATATTTTTATATTTTCAGAAATATTTAGCGAGCAAAATTTTATATGGATAATATTTTACAGTTCGTACACAACCCTTGTTCCTATCGCTTAAAACTGAATGAATTAGCATAAAACACAGTCATATATTATTTATCCAATTTACTCATTATAAAGATACTTATATTCTCCTTTATCAAAAAAATTCATTTTAATTAAAAAAGATATTCCAATAAATAATTAACGTGGTTAAAAAGAAATATCTTTTTGAATGTACAAAGAAATTTTCAGGATATATATTATCACTATTGCATTCATATACATTTTTAGGAAAAATACTTTTTTAATTCATAGCAATAAGAGGACCGCTAACATTTTACAAAAACTACGCTACACGAAAAAATAAAATGAGCTGCCCCTATCAGGCAGCTCATTGACATAATTATCGTTATGAGGAGTGGGCAAACAAATCAATGCACCGTCATCTTAATTCGAGTTTTTTTAATCCTTCTTCAGAAATATCTCTATGTTTGTAATGAATCGTTTTTACATCATTTCCTTTTATACGAAAAGTAATTGTGTCCTCTCCATAAGGAGGATTGTGTGCACCCTCAAAGGTTTGAATTTGAACAGTTACATAGAAAATAGAGTTTACTTCATATTTTTTTATTTCAAGTATTTTTTCAGAACCTCGATACCAAAGTTTTGGTTCCTTATAATAGTTTTCAACTTCTTTACTTATCGGTTCTAATAAGAGATTCATGACTACTTCTTTTAAAAACTGTTTTGGTACGGGTATTCTGTTAATTTCCTTCCTTTTCACATCTATAATTTTCCAAAAACCGCCACTCTTTTCAACAGTATAAAGAACATTCGTACCGTCTGCTTTCCAAAGATGAAAATAACCTTTATTTCCCTTAATATATAATCTTGGTTCATCAATCCACTCACCTTCTGTTTGGACTATCCCTAGAAACAGTTGAGTAAGTGGCGTTATTTTATAACCTAATTGATTAAAATCACCAAACGAATAAATTTCATAACCGGTTAAATCTATGTCAAAGCCTTTATTTTTTACAATTGCTTGAGTGGGAATACAGGGTAATAAAAAACTCAGAAAACATATGATGCTAATTATTTTTATTTTCATACAACCAATCACCTCTTTTATTAAAATGCAACAAAAGAGATGATATTATTGATTATTGCACGATTCAACCTATTAAAAGCAAATCATGTAATCTCTAAAACCTCTCGTTAACTAGCTCTTTTATCGAGTTTAATTTTGAAGAAAGCTCGATAAACCATTCTTCGTCTCCTGTTAATAATGCAAGGTCTATAAGATAAAGGATTTGCTCCTTATTGATTACCTTTGATTCAGGGAGTTTGTTAACATGTTTACTAAAGAGTAAAATCGCTTCGTTTTTTGTGTACTTGTCGTCGCGTTTCACAATGCTAACTGTAACTACATCTTCCACTTCATCAAGTGATACAATGTAACCAACTATAAATTCGCCCTCATTTGATATTCCACGAACCCAATCTCCCACTTTTAAAACATGATTATTATTTGACAACATACTTTTTCACCTTCTTGTCAATATTTTTTGTAACGATAAACAAGGAATAAAAACGAAATCAAACTGTAATATTTTCCATTACATTTAAATAGTAAGAACTTACGGCTCTATATAACAAGTAAGCCGCTTAACGTTCTTGATTGATAAGATCAACAACTTCTTTCATTGTATAGTTCTTTAAGTATTCACCTAGATGTTCTTCCGCACCTAAGAAAATAGCGAAAAGAACTTTTCGCATGTTTGAACCTACAATACACTGATTATTTGACTCAGGACACTTAGGCTGCAACGCACCTTCAGATGTTATCTGATATATATGCCAAAGGTTAACTTCACTTAAATCTCGAGCAAAAATAAAACCGCCACCAGTCCCTTCTTTCGATTGTATAAACTTATGTTTTTTTAACAAACTTAGCACTTTGCGAATGCGTACTGGGTGAACACCTGCACTTTCTGAAATAGCGTTACTTGTTGACATCCGGTCTGGCTGTAAAGCTAAATAAGTTAAACTGTGTATAGCCAAGGTAAAGTCGCTGCTCATTATTTTCCTCCTACGATCCAAAAAAATTATTTCTCCTATATTCACATATTGTAGCTATAAACATTTCAGATAGATTAGCCAAACGTTAAAATATATAAGAACCACTCTTAGCATAAAGAAATAGATTCCATAACTTCATTTAGCTTTTTAAGTTACAATACATTTAAAGACTCCATTGTTTCTTCACTTGTTCTTCTGCCAACTGTTTAATTTTTTTCCACACTGTATCTTTGCTTACAATAACATTTGTTTGATAATTTCTATCGTTATAATTAACTGTAACACATACTTCAATCATCTTCTGCTTCCTCCTTTCAAAAAACTTTTCTTAAAAAATATTACTTATTAATTAGCCAACTTTTGCAGTTCAATATTTAAAAATGTTCGGACGCTACGTGGTAAAAATTTGCGAATTTCTTCTTCGTTAAAACCAATCTGTAATCTTTTCTCATCCAGCATAATTGGACGACGCAACATTAGCGGATGCTCAATGATTAATGTATAAAATTCATTCAGCGAAAGTTCATCTATATTTATATTTAAGTCTTGAAAAGTTTTGGATCTAGTTGAAATAATTTCAGTAGCACCCTCTTCCGTTAAACGAAGAATGGATTTAAGTTCATCCACTGTCATAGAGTTGGATACGATATTTTTTTCAGTATAATCAATTTGATTCTCCTCCAGCCATGCTTTTGCTTTTCGACATGAACTACAGCTTGCTGTTGTATATAAAACCACCATATTTCACTCACTCCTTTAATGTTTTTTATGAAATGCACATTTTAAATATCGGTTATCGA
The DNA here is from genome assembly GCF_022663555.1 of Bacillus cereus group sp. BfR-BA-01381. Classification (NCBI taxonomy): domain Bacteria; kingdom Bacillati; phylum Bacillota; class Bacilli; order Caryophanales; family Bacillaceae; genus Bacillus; species Bacillus cereus group sp. BfR-BA-01381. The sequence goes on along the minus strand of NZ_JAKUFR010000066.1, from coordinate 12,820 downwards.
AATGTATTAAAAAAAATTACAGTTTAGAATCAAATTCACGTAATGTTAGTTATTCAGCAATGTTTTATTTATCTCTATTATTCATTTCTTTTAAAATGCTTCTTCTATACATTTGTTGAAACTACATTTTACAGACGATGACAACTCACTTCTAAAAATCTTACTGTAATTTTAAACCTTACAGTTCAATTAATCAAATGTTAAGTCTTGGAGTAATTAATCATTTTTTTATGTGAATTTCCCCCATAGCGTTATTGAAGACACAAAAATAGGTTAAGGCAATACGTGCCCCAACCTATTTTTTATGCCTCTTTATAACTTTTTGCAGTAATAACTGTTTCAAATTCAAAGGTTTCTGGCAGGTGATCAGCATAAGAGTATTCAAAAGTTCGTCCATCCGTTAAATAGGCCACCTGCTCCACTCTCATTAGAAAATCTTGATTTGTTAAGTTCATAAACTGCTTTTCCCTATCATCTGGGCGAATTCCTTTGACTCTAACAACAGATGTTCCCACTTTAAGACCTAGTTTATTTTGAATGTATGAGTAGATCGACTCCTCTAAAACCGAAGCTTCAACACCTGGAATGACCGAAATAGGCATCCATGTATGCTCCATAATCGTTGGGATACTGTGAATGATACGAAGGCGAATGATTTTATATACGAAATCCCCTACTGAAATGCCCAATTTTTCAGCAATGATTTCCTCAGCTCCGACAATCGTAAACTCGATAATTTTACTTTCTACCTCGCTGCCATAAACAGCTTTCGTACCTGTTAAAGTTTGAATCATTCGTGCCTTTTCCTGTTGACGCCAATCTTGAACGACTGTTCCACTTCCGCGCCGACGGATGATGTATCCGTCTCTAACTAACAGATCCAGCGCTTTTTTTATTGTCAGGACTGAAACGCCAAATTCTTCAGCAAGTATAGGACTACTTGGAATTTTTTCGTTGATTTTATATTCGCCATCTAAAATTTGCTGTTTCATTTTTTGATAAATGCCGAGGTATTTTACTTGTGTTGATCCGCTTGCCATTTCCATACCTCCTTTATGCTGTATTCCCTCTTCTATTCATTCAAATGTAAAGCCTCCAGTTTGTAAACTGAAGGTGATGGCGCAGCGAATCCATTTTCTAAAATTTCAATATTCGTTATTGCTTCTTCGTCTTTCACAAGCTTTGGTGCACCATTTACAATTGTTTCATACGCTGCATCATAGAAACGACCGTAATCACCAAGCGGCGTTTTAATTTGTTTTTCAATCCAATCACCGTTTGCATTGCGATATTTAGCAACCCCATAGTACATCGGCGAATCTTCACCAAATCCTGCACTCTCAGGCATAATACCCGCTTTCAGATCATTTTCCTGCTGGTCTTCACCATATTTAATAAACGATCCATTTGTCCCATGAACGATAAAACGCGGATAATCTTTCGCTACAACATGGTTCGTTTTTAGTTTAATTTTCAGCTTATTTCCGTAATGTAGACCAACATCAAAATAATTATCAACCGCACCTTCCACTTCATTATTACGAATATCGTATGTCACCGTATCTGGACGGCCAAATAGTGAAATCATACGGTCCATCGTATGAATACCTAAACTATAAAATGAGCCTTCTTCTTTTGGAGCTTCATGAGTGATTGAACCAGGACGGAAATAATCAATATGTGATTCAATCTCGACAATATCACCAAGGAATCCTTGTTCCACAACTTGCTTCACTGCTAAAAAATCACCATCAAAACGACGGTTTTGGTAAGGCATAACTACTACACCTTTCTCTCGTCCTAAAGCTAACAATTCTTTCGCATGTTCTACTGTATCGCAAAATGGTTTTTCAACGATAACTGATTTTCCCGCAAGTATAACTTTTTTCGCGAATTCATAATGCGTATGTGCGGGCGTACATACCGTCACTACTTGAATTTCTTTATCATTCAATAATTCATCCAAATCAGTAGTAAAACTAACACCTTTTTCCTCATATGGAGCTGCTAATTCTTCATTTATTTGACGTACAAAAATCGTTTTTATTTTTATATTATTACGTGTGTTTACATAAGGTAAGTGATAGCGGTTAGCTGACTTTCCAAATCCAATAAAGCCCATTGTTAATGTCATGTTCTTCAACTTCCTTGCTCATAAATTTTCGTTTCTATATTTATTATATAGTTTAGTTATAAAAAGTATATAGTTTTTGATTTATAAATTATATATTAAATAAAAAAATTCAGGTTAAAAAGGAGCATAACAAATATGGCACACACTACTACATCTATGGAAATTTTCGGTTCACCTGAACAAGTATGGCAATTAATTGGAGGATTCAACTCCCTTCCAGACTGGTTACCTTATATACCTAGCAGTAAATTAACTGAAGGCGGTCGTGTACGTCACCTAGCTAATCCAGATGGTGATACGATTATAGAACGTTTAGAAGTATTCAATGATAAGGAACGGTACTACACGTATTCAATCATGAATTCACCATTCCCAGTCACTAATTATGAGTCCACAATCCGGGTTAAAGAAGGTGTTGAAAGTAAAACATCATTAGTAGAGTGGTTTGGTACGTTCACTCCTGTTGAGGTTAGTGATGAAGAGGCAATAAATCTGTTTCATGGTATTTACAGTGATGGACTGAAAGCATTGCAACAAGCATTTTTAGATTGAACTACTAAAAAACAACGAAAAGCAAAGCGATATCGCTTTGCTTTTTTATAAAATCCCTTTTAACTTTTCACCAATCAACTTCGATACATACTCATAGCCTTCTATCCCAAAGTGCAAACCATCTTTTTCATCATTTTCTACAAACCTTTTATAATCACGTTCTTGAATCATTTCAGCATACAAATTTAGAAAGTGACTTCCCGTTTCTTTCGCCACTTTCTCTACCACGTCTGCATACTGACCGAGCACTTTATTTGTTCTATTGTGCTGTCTTTCCTCATCAACTGGCGCGGGACTAATAAGCAGTACTTTATCTGACGAAATCCGCTTCACAATCTTCTCTAAGTTTTCTTTATATACTTGTAATGATTCTTGTGAAAAAGAAACTGCATCATTCGTGCCAAGAAAAACTGTTACGAAATCTGGTTTATGTGATAATACATCTTCTTCAATTCTATGTAACGCATCGAACGTATTATCACCCGGAACCCCCGCATTTACCACCTTCCAATTCGGAAACATCTCTTGCAAACGCGGTGTTAACCTCGGCGTTCCATCAAAAAACGTTTCATCAGCTGTAATACTATCACCGAAGCATACTAACGTATTCATAAAGTCTAACTCTCCTTTTACGTATGAAATAACTTTCCTTCTACCGCCTTCATATATCTTTCAGCAGAACGTTCCACTGCCTCATTTGCATTTTCTTTTACTACACGATGAAAAGCGTTGTATAAACGATTAAATTGTAACGGCTTTACTCGATTCACCATTTCTTCCACTTTTCTCGCTGGTAATGGAATTAAGTTTGGATAGCTGTACATAAAGCTTACCCATCGCTCATCTGCTACAACTTGTATAATATCGCCTGTTAACAAAATTCCTTTTCCGTCATTACCTTCTTCCCAATGTAAGACAGATCCTCCTTTAAAATGACCACCTAAACGATGAATGACCAATCCATCCGCTAATTGTAAAGACTCACCAGACCAATAAATAATACGACTACTCGGGCGCATCACCCACTCTTTATCATCTTCATGTATGTAAATTGGTACATCAAATGTCTCTGCCCATTCTACTTGCGTTGAATAATAATGAGGATGAGACAATGCAATCGCATCTAATCCGCCAAGCTCTTTTATTTTCGTAATTGTCATTTCATCTAAATAAGTAATGCAGTCCCACAGTAAACGATATGACTCTGTTTTCACTACATATGCCGTTTGACCGATCGCAAACCCTGGTTTTGTCGTAATACTATAAAGCTCATTTTCCTCTTCGATTATTTCATTTTTATATGTATCACCTGTTTGTAAGCTTTCTAGCGTCGTCCAAGACTGTCCTTTCGGATTCACATATTGCCTTTCTTCATCACAAATATGACAACTCACCGGTTCTTCTACACTCGCTGCATACTGCACACCACACGTTGTACAAACATAATTTTTCATGATCATTTCCCCTATCCCTATATTTTTATTAAGCTGATTTTTTATTTTCAATTAATAAAATGATAATGGAATTACAGTAAATCCTTTTCCGTCTCTGAAACGTTCATTTCACGATCCCCCAAAAATATTTGTGCTATAAAGCAGCTTCAACCTCATCCATCCAATAACGCCAAGCTGCTAAATAACCTTCTAAATCTTTCGGGTGGTGCCGTAAACACGTATCTATACGCAAATATAATCCTATAACTATTTCTTCATATAAATCACGGTCTTTTCTATGAAATACACACTGCTTCATCGCATAATGAATCGTTTCTTTTGTTAAATCTTCCGGGGTGGAACAAAACGCATAAATTAAATCGTATATAGGATCTCCTAACACTGGCAAGGGATCAATTACACCGTGCAGCTTATTCTCTTGAAATATAAAGTTATGAAATCCAAGATCACCATGTAATAAAAATGGCTGCTCTACTCCAGCGTCCCTATTTGCTAACTTAAGAACCGTTCTATACTCTTCTTCACTTATGTAACGTTTTACATTTTCATGAGTTTCCATCACATTTGTCGTTAAAAATTCATTCCAAGATTGAACCGGATTTTCTTTCCATCCCCAGCCATCTACATCTGAAACTCTTTCATACTTATTAATAACTTCTTTTACAAGTGTACGAAGCGTAATTCGTTTATCCCCTTGTTCACAAGAAGTACTACCTTCAAGAAAAGAATACACAATATACTTATGGAAAGGTTCATTATACAAAAGCTTCGAAAACAACGTATTCCCCTCATAAAAAGAAAGAAAATTAGCTTCTTCACGTATTATTTCCGCTTCATTCAGCTTTACAACATATTCTTCATCCAGCAAATACACTGTACTTGTCGTTCCTCCGTTTAACACTTTTATGCTATTTGGATCATGTGAAATCACTTTCTCCTTAACTAGTTGTGCAGCGATTACTGAAATGTCCATTCCCTCACCCTTTAATCCCGAAGATTCCATCAATTCAAAAGACAACTTTACTATTATTTGACAAACACAAAGGAATTCCTCCTAAAAATCTTAATATAACAAAAAAACATTTACTTTTATATTTCAAAAATAAGGAAATACTAACAAAAACGTTACATACATATAGGAGGACAATATGAAACCTGAATTTTTAAAAGCTGTACATGATGCCATTGGAAATGTCGAACACATTCATATAGAAGAAAGCGGTGCTGACAGCTTACTTATCCATCATGATGATGCACAGCAGTTACAACAAGTCGCTAAAACGTTAGAAAACAACAATTTCCGCTCTGCTTTAAGAACAACTGGCGATGCTTCGTATATTGAAGTATTGAACAGATAATGAAAGTCCGGATGTATGCCGGGCTTTCTTTTTTATATTGAAACTTCAAATTCTTTCACATACACCGCTGTTCCAGCAATATCAATTTGTAAATTCGCATTCCCTTCAGCTTTCGTTACATACACCGTTACACGATCATCTTTATGTATTTCCTGTCCTTGTTCAACAATTAACTCCATTTCATGGTCAAAATCTTTTTCCAAATACATCGCATAATACGCCCCCATTACACCTGAAGCTGTTCCTGTCACTGGATCTTCTATCGTTCCAGCATAAGCCGATGAGAAATGACGTCCATGCATTTGTGCCTGTTCATCATAAGTTTCTAGACAAATTGGGTGAATAGAAGCATTAGGTATTTCTTTTAATACTGATGGAAATGCAGCATTATTAGGGTTCATTCTCTCACACGCATCTAGATTTTTAATCGGTACAATTACAGTCCAATTACCAGTACTTCCATATACAATCGGTAAACTTACATCTAAATCATTTACTTCTAAACCGATACTATGAGCTAATTCTTCTTTTGAACCTGTAAATTCTTTAAACTGAGGTGCTGCCTGCCTCATTTTAATAAAGGTTTCTCCATTTTCATTTACACCTATTTGTATCGGTAAAATCCCAGCCTTCGTTTCAATCGTAAGGTTACTTTTCTCTTCTAATAAACCTTTTTCGCGCAAGGCATATAGCGTCCCTACTGTCCCATGACCACATAAATCCATTTCAAAACCAGGTGTAAAGTAGCGCATTCTTATATCTCCTACTTCTGAGGAAAGAACAAAAGTTGTTTCATTATATCCAACTTTTTCAGCAATAATTTGCATTTCCTCTTCCGTTAATCCATCTGCCTCTAATACAATACCTGCTGGATTCCCCATATTCGGTTTATTCGTAAATGCGTCATAATGAAATACATTTATAGTCTTCATTTTCTTTTCCCCTAACCCTCATTAAAAATTTTATAATAAAGCTCTATCTCCGTTTTCAACGAACAATGATTTCTCCAAAATATCCTCTGCATCTTTTCATTCGATGTATGCGTGCTTCCGATGTAATAAGTAGCCCCCATTTCCTTTAACATATGCAACGATTGAAGGTGCAACCGAGAAGCAATTCCTTTCCCGCGATAATAAGGCATTACCCCAAAGTAAAATAATCGTCCTTCACTTTCTGTTCCAGTTTCTATATGGGGTATAGACATACCAATCGGCTCATTTTTATCATAAAAAACAATACATGACTTTTCCCAGCCCTTACCTAACTCTGTTTGCACTGAATAAAAATGCTCATCGATAGTTAAAATTGAAGTTTGATTCCCTGAACCCGACATACATTGTTCCCAAATATATTTAAAATCTTTTTCCGATAACGTTCCTTCTGCTATTGATCGATATGTATATTGTCTTTCAAGCTCTTCTACATTGTTCAATTCTCTACATACTTCTATCTTTGCGGCATACAAAGAAAAACCGGCATCAAGTAAAACTTTTGCGCTTGAGTTATAACTACTAAACCTTTTGTTTAATACAATACTCACTCTTTTTAACTCCCAATTAAAACAAACCTCTTCAAATCTACTTATCTTTTCTTTATATGTTTGTACGCTATACAAAACGTCTTCTTCGATTTCTTCAATCGTTACTGCATTTGGTAAGCCATTTAATACTTTTTTTGAAGGACCAAATAAACTTTGAACAACTGTAAGGTCGTACTTCACCACTTCAATTCCCCCACACCCGGCTCAATAAACTTACCTGAAGTATCCACATTTGAATCGATTACCCAATCATATATATTTTTTGCTCCTTCAGCCGGAGTCATATTCGCATCAAAAGCACCAATATCAGTTTTTAATTTTCCTGGGTGAATAGCAGTTACACGAATTCCTTTATCCTCAAACTCTTGTTGTAAGCAGAGCGTTAACATATTTTGTGCAGCTTTAGCAATTCGATAGGAATAGGAAAACTGACCTTGCGAAAACTCTTTGTTCGCCATTTTATGTAATGAACCTAATCGAGAGGACACATTTATTATTCTCGGATGATCCGATTTCTCTAAAGCTACATATGTACCTTTTACAGCTCGAATTACACCTAAACAATGAATATTAAATAAGTCCGTTAACTCTTCTGAATTTGTATGTAAAATCTCAGTCTCCTTCCCAGTAATTCCTGCGTTATTGATAACTAAATCTATATACTCTGTATATTCCGCAAGCTGGCTTTTAATTTGCTCCGTACTCTCATCAACCGATAAGTCTGCCAATATAGGAAAACATCTGCAACTAAACATTTTCTTCAATTGTGTTAACGCAACCTCAGTTCTAACTAACGGATAAACAATATGTCCATTTTCATGAAACACTTTTACTAACTGTAACCCTAATCCGCGATTTCCACCTGTAATTAAAACTCTCATATATTCATCTCCTTATTTTTAAAATAAATAAGAAAATCCACCCACTTACCATTCTCTAATGAAAATGCCTCTCTCTTACATTCAAATGAAAAACCCGCTCTTTCCGCAAGACGAACGGATGGCTCATTATCAACACGTATATGTAATTCAATTCTATGAAAATGAAGACGATTAAAAAATAACGGTAACGCAGCTTTTACACTTTCTGCCCCATATCCATTTTTCCAATATTGATTATGAATAGAGTAGCCCATCATTGCCCACTGATAATCCATACGTAAAATCTTTATAAGTTCTAGCTTTCCAATATTAGCCCCGTCTTCTTTACGAAAAATTCCTAATACATACATTTCATCTCGATGTGCTGCTTCATCAAAACCTCTTATCCATTCCGTGAACCATTCTTTCGTTGATGATGCCATAACTTGATAACCATCGTCATATGTATACTGCGATGGTAACCTCTTATGAAATCCATCTAACCAATTTTCATAATCATCATTTTGGAACGGACGAATCATAAGTCTCTCTGTCTCTACCTGTAATAGCGGAAGCTTCATTTACATCTCTTCCCTTAATTAATATTTGAATATTCTTTATTATCTTACACAAAATACAAAATCTAGTAAATTATTATGTTCTTGATAAACAAGATTCTATTAAAATACAAAAGGAAACCCTGTTCTGAAGGGTTTCCTTTTGTCATCACACTACCAAACTTATCTGTGATTTAAAACCTTGTATTCTGTCTTTAATATTCCATACACATCAACATCTTCATATGTATTTAATAAAAGTCTATTTTGTCTCAATGTGCCTTCTTTACGTAAGCCCGATTTCTCTAACACCTTAATCGATGATCGGTTTCTAGAAATGGCAGATGCCCAAATTTTATTTAAACCTAATTCGATAAAGCCAAATTGAATCATCCTGTTTACAGCCTCAGTTGCAAAACCCTTTCCCCAATAATTCTTACCAATCCAATAACCAAGTTCACCTCTATTGTTACCCTTGTCAATTCTTAATGTAATTGTACCTACAATTTCTCTTGATTCTTTAGAGACAATTCCTAAAGGATATTCGATTCCTTTCCTTATAAGTTCTGGTTGCATATCAACCCAATCTTGCGCGAACTCCAATTTATATGGGTGCGGAAGCCCAAGAATATTAGCTAATTCCTTATCATTAGCCAATTCTCTAATTCTACATACATCATCATTGGTAAAAGGTTCTATACATAAATGCTCAGTTTCTAATTTTATAGCCATTATTTCTCCCCCTTGTACTGAAATCAATTAACTTCCTTTAATTTCAATATTATACTAAAAAACACAAAAATTTTTAAACATTCACAATACCCATCAACAGAATCATAAACAAAAATCCAGTTATGCTTTATACATAACTGGATTCCTCATCACCTAATCGTTTTTTATTTTACAAGTACACCTTCTCTTAATTCCCTCTTCAACACTTTCCCTAAAGCATTTTTCGGTAATTTGTCCATAAATACAACTTCTGGTATTTTATAACTTGCTAGCTTTTCTTTACAATGCTGTATAATTTCTTCTTCCGTTAAAGATGTTTGCATATCTTTTACAATATACGCAGTCGGAACCTCTCCCCAAAAGTCATCTGGAACTCCAACTACTGCAACTTCTAAAACACCATGTATTTCATGAATAACATCTTCTACTTGATCTGGATAGACGTTATCACCACCGCGTATGATAACGTCTTTATATCTTCCCATAATATGCAGGAATCCATCGTCATCTATCATGCCAGCATCGCCCATGTTAAACCAATTATCTTTTACTACTTTCTTTGTCGCCTTTTCATTATTCCAATACCCTTTAAACATATATGGACTTCTTACATGAATCTCCCCAACTTCATTTGTTGTTAGTTCATGTCCTGTTTCTGGATGAACAATTTTCACCTCTACATGTTTCAAGGTTTTCCCTACAGAAGACATCTTTTCTTTCCCCATCATTGGATGCCATGAAGTTACAACCCAACCTTCTGTACTACCATAGCCTTGCACCATATATATTCCTTTTTCCATATATTTTTGGATGAGTGTTTCTGGCACTTTTGTTCCACCGCTTTGTGCTACTTTAAAAGTTGAAATGTTTCGTTCCTTTTTATTTAGTTCATCAAGCATATAACTATAAACAGCTGGGAATGCAAGCATCGTCGTAATTTTCTCTTCTTCAATCTTATCCCAAATAAGAGTAGGATTCGAATCAGCTAAGAAAATCATCGTAACACCGTGATAAATGCAATTTAAAATAGAAAGCACGCCACTCATATGGAACAATGGATGCACGGATAAAAAGCGTTCTCCTGCCGGAATTTCTCTTTGTCCTGCAATCTCTGCAAAATAATGATGTAAGTTTTTATGTCCAATTACACATGCTTTTGCTTGTCCAGTCGTTCCTGAAGTAAATAAGTAAATTGCATCATCATCTTCATGAACTTCTACGTTCGGCTCTGTACTTGGCTGTTCTTGTAATGTTAATTCAAATGAACCAAAGCCTTCTTTTGTCGTTTGAATTACATAAGGAATTTCTTTAACAGCATCAATCTTTAAAGCTTCATGGAATTCTTCATCAATAACTAACACTTTTAATTTTGCTTCTTTTACAATCGTTTTTAATTCATACGCAGTAAGCTGATGGTTTAGCGGAATACATACAGCCCCAATTTTTAAACTTGCCATCATAACGCTTGGAAACGGATGATTATTTTTGCATAATATTCCAATACGATCTCCTCTTTGTACACCGCTTTGTAACAAATAGTGTGCAAGCTGATTTACTCGTTCATTGTACTGCTGAAACGAATACCTTTCCCCTCCCCCTACAAGCGCTTCCAAATTTGGTGATTGCATTGCTCTTTTTTGTAATAATTTTTGCATCGTTCTCAAGTAAAACTCCCCTTTATATATGTTAGGTTTTTTATTTTACCAGATTAATTATTAATTTACTAAAGATTACACTTAGTGAATATAATTTTTATAAAAATAGCCATCTACTTAACAAGTAAATGGCTATTCCCTCTTATATATTAGAATACTCCTTATTCATCACATATCGTACATACTCCGGTGCGCTTTTATCAATCTCTTCATCACTTAATTTATATTCAGCACCGTATAAATAAAACGAAGGTATAAATTTCATATCTGTATATAAGCATGTAGCTTGAAATGGTTTTGTTAACTCATCCATCGTGATCCCACTATTTTCATAGTCTTTTTCTAATCCACCTATCGAAATAGCTACACCAAATTCTTTCCCCTTCACTTTATCTCCTTTTGATCCGTAAGCAAATCCATATGTTAATACATCGTCAAACCATTTTTTTAATAATGGTGGTGAGCTGTACCAGTATAGCGGAAATTGAAATATATATCGGTCGTGTTCTACTAACAACTTTTGTTCCTCTTCCACATTAAACTCCCAATTCGGTGCCGCTTTATATAATTCATGCACCGTAATTTCATCCGAATATTTCTCAAGTTCTTCAATCCATCTTTTATTAATTTTTGATTTTTCAATATCAGGATGTGCTACAATTACAAGTGTTTTCATCATCTTCCATCCCCTTTATAAATTATTCAACCCTTTACGTATTAGTATGAATGAGTCACATATAATTGAAAAGTACGTACTTTAAAGTGCTATAGGAACCTTAAAGTACCTGTGGAGGTGTTATATGAATCAAAATGATGACTGCCCAATTGCAACGACACTCGATGTAATCGGCGGAAAATGGAAAGTTCATATTTTATGTGTGTTAATGGATGGAAAAATGCGAACAAATGAAATCCGGCGAGAAATCCCAAACATTGCGCAAAAAGTTCTGACTCAACAACTTCGGCAACTGGAGGCTGATGGGATTATCCATCGTACTGTATATCAAGAAGTACCACCAAAGGTTGAGTACACAATAAGCGAATACGGGAAATCTTTAATGCAAATTATGAATGAACTATTTGAGTGGGGAAAAGATCATCAAATGAAAAGATTACATGACTAAAAAAACTACCAACTTATTTACATACTGGTGGGAACGGCACATCACTATCAAGCTAACAAAAAGACCTTAATAAAAAACTTTCATGTTTATAGTCCATTTAAGAATTAGCTTGATAGTGATACGGCAAGACCCAAATAAAGAAGTATATGAAACAAATTAACAACAACGCACGGCTGATGTTAATAAGAAAATTATAGTCGCTGAATGTCTTTCTTACTTCATTTTGAAGTTTAAACAATTATCCATTAAGCCAAGCTTAATAATATCGCTTTTGTACGATTATCCGTTACTTCATAATAAATTTCTAACCCTTTTCGAGTACCTGTAACGACTTTAGTAGCTTTTAGTTTAGATAAATGTTGACTAATTGTACTTTGAGGCATTTGTAACATTTCATACATTGTCGTTACGTTAATAGGACCTTTTGCAACCATTATTTTTACTAATGATAAACGGACAGGATGTGCTAATACCTTCAATACTTCAGTGATTTCTTCATACATTTCTTTCATATTTTTTCTCCCCTTTTACATAAATATTAATGATATCCATATATATAATTCGAAAAGATATACGATTTTGTGTCCGTCATTTTAAAAAATTTAAAAAATCTTTTCAGATGGAAAGAATCCCTCCTCTGTTCAATATTCTATAAAGTGAAACTTTAATCAGTGGGGGTTTTCTTCATCCCCCACTGATTATTAGTTGAACCAATCGGGCTTTTATGGGCAGTTGATCCCCACTTTACTTCTTTGCTTTCGCTGAATTTTGAGGTAGGGGTCTTACTGCCCATTAAAGCGGGATACATTTTTCTTTTACTCGATATTATATGGTAAGAACTTTCCTTACTGCGA